>JBEEMU010000494.1:0-3635 GCA_041192485.1 Bacteroidota bacterium
AGCAGAAGCGAAGGCATCAATTTTATTAAAAATAATCAAAATAGGTGTATTTGTGACCCCGAAATTTGGTAAAATATTTTCCAAATCTGTCAAAATATCGCTTGGACTGTGTTCGGTCGCATCGGCAACGTAGAGAATAAGCGAAGAGGCGCGCACTTTTTCTAAGGCTTTTTCTACACCGATTGCCTCAATCGTATCGGTAGCGGCACGGATTCCTGCGGTGTCTATCAAGCGGAATTGAACGCCTTGTATTGTCAAAACTTCCTCAATCGTATCGCGGGTTGTGCCTGCTATACTGCTCACAATCGCGCGTTCCTCGTTGAGTAAAGCGTTCAAAAGGGTAGATTTTCCTGCGTTTGGACGACCTGCGATGACGGTCTGTACGCCGTTTTTTAACACGTTGCCTAAGCGGAAAGAAAGCAAAAGATGCTCTAAAATGCCAATGATTTTTGCGACTAAGCGGCTGAGTTCTGTTCGGTCGGCAAATTCCACGTCTTCTTCGCCAAAATCCAATTCCAATTCAATCATACTTGCGAAATGAATGAGTTGATTGCGCAGGTTTTTTATTTCAGTAGAAAAACCGCCGCGCATTTGTTGTAGGGCCAAACGGTGTTGCGCCTCCGATTCGGAAGCGATAAGGTCGGCAACGGCTTCGGCTTGGCTTAGGTCTAGTTGCCCGTTTAAAAAGGCGCGTTGCGTGAACTCGCCTGCTTGCGCCATTCGTGCGCCGTGTTGCAAAAAGAGAGCTAAAATGCGCTGGACGATATACGGCGAGCCGTGACAGGATATTTCAACCGTATTTTCGCGGGTATAAGAATGTGGCGCGTGGAACACGCTGACTAAGACCTCGTCGATAACACTATTGTCATCGTCGCGGATAGTGCCGAAATGAATGGTATTTGCGGCAGCTTTCGTCAAATCTTTGCCTTTAAAGGGACGGTTGCAACGGGCGATTGCGTCGGCTCCCGAAAGGCGAATAACGGCAATTGCGCCTACGCCCGCTGCTGTTGCAGGCGCAATAATGGTGTCGGTAGAGTAATGGATAGTATTTTTTTTTATTTTTATAAAAACTTGGCCCAAAATTACGACAAAAAACGAATTATATAGGCAAAAATGATTTTTTTTATGTTTATTTTTAAGCATAAAAAAACGCCTCAATCGATGACCGATTGAAGCGTTTTTTATTTATTTATCAGTTTTGACCTCTTTTTTCTTATCTACTGCGCCTGTGCGGTCTATTTCATCGTCGCAAAAAGCCTCTATCATTTTCTTGGCTTTCGGCGAGCCGAGGCGTTTGGCTTCCTGCCAGTCTTCGCACGGGTTGTAAGCACCGCCGAGCGCACGTTTCGCTAAAGCGCGGTTTAAATAGGCTTGTACATAGCTGTTATTTTTTTTCAAGGCTTCCGAATAATCGTTCATGGCTTCCAAGTAGCGTCGTCCGTCGAAGTATAAATTTCCGCGATTATAATAAATTTCGGCCATTTCGGGTGCGAGTGCTGCGGCGGCATTGAAATCGGCTATTGCGCCGTCTGTATCTTCCAAAATGCCTTTCGAGATAGCGCGATTGAGCAGTGCGGCGGCATCTTTCGGGTTCATTTCTATCACTTTATTCCACTCCTCTATTGCTCCGCGATGGTTATCGGCTTTGGCGCGGCGGCGAGCTTCATTGAAAATGCTGCGGCGAATTTCCTCTGGCGAAGCCTTGCCCTGTTCTTTTGGTGCGGGCGTTACGCTTGCAGGGTCGTTTGCCGCTGGTTTTGCGGCGACAACTGCTTCTTTATTTTCTTTCGCTGGTGTGGGTACAAATGTAGGTTTCGGTGCCTCTTTCACCACAACAGCCTTCGGCGTTTCTTTCACGGGCGCAACAGCGGCTTCTTTTGTTTCTACTGCAGTATGTTTTACTTTCGCGCCTTCCGTAGAACTTGCCGAACTGGTGCGCTCTATGCCTACTATCGCTAAAGGGTCGCCAACTTTCAGTTCTTTATCAATATTCGGTTGCTGCACTTTCCCCTCTTCTTTCAAAATGATTTTGCGGTCTTCTGCTTTTTTGGGTGCTTCTACTGCAACTTCAATCTTTTGGGGAACTTCTACTGTCGCTTCTACTTTTTTGGGAGTTTCTACTGCTTTTTTAGGAACTTCTACTGTCGCTTCTACTTTTTTGGGAGCTTCTACTACTTTTTTAGGAGCTTCTACTGCCGTTTCTACGACAGCAACTACGGGTGTTGGATTATTTTGTTTTAATCGGGGCGTGTCCAAGCGTTTGCGTGTTTCTTTTTTCGCCAACGGGTCAATGACAACTTCATCAGCAGGGTGTCCATTTTTAGACTTTTCCTCTTCTTTTAGCGTAACAATTTTTTTCGTACCTTTTTCAGTTTTTTCTGTTTTTTCTGTTTTTTCTTTTTTTTCTTTTTTTTCTGTCACGGCCATTTCTTTAGGCGTGATTGTGGGAGCGGCGGCATCAGTGTCATCATTCGGTCGGCGACGGGAGATAATAGGTGTTGGATTTGTGTTTGCTTCCAAGCTGCCGTCGTTTTTAGGGTCAATTTTCTTTCTTTCTTGAAAGACTTGCGCTTCTTTATTTTCGGTTTCGGTTTTCGAGTCTGCGCCTTTTTTTCTTAAACTTTCGACCGTTACCTTATCGGCTTCTGCTTGAGCCGTCAAACCCATTTTAGCCGAAACCAGCCCGCGTTGTTGGAAAAAGTCAGCGTTATTGCCGTCTAAGCTAATTGCTTTATTTATATCGAATAAGGCTCCCTGCAAATCGCTTTTATGCGACTTTGTTTCCGAGCGCGAAGCGTAAGCCAAGGCGTTATTCGGCTGTAAACGAATGACTTGCGTAAAATCTAATGATGCGCCATCGTCGTCACCATTCTTTAGTTTTGCCGTTCCGCGTTTCATATACGATTCTGTCACGCCCGGATTAAGCGCGATGGCCTTCGTATAATCGGCTATTGCCAACGTATATTTGCCCGTGTTCAGCTTTTCTTCGGCCGAAGAAAACCATTCTTTATAGGTACTTGGTTGCGCATAGGTTGCTGTAACAGCTCCTAGGGAAAGCATCAAAAGTGCAGCGAATGTAAATAACTTGTTCATTATAATATAGTGGGTTTTTAACTACTACTCAACTTAGTAAGTAAGTTCTTTAAAAATAAGATGTATTTGCCTTCTAAAAGGTTGCAATACATACAGAAAATATGTATTTTTAACATAGTTTTAATGACAAAAGGCAATCATATTGTTTATATAGCAATTTCAATACCAATTAAATATATTATATAGCAAAAAATCGAATTTTTACAATTCGAGGCTCTTTTTTTCGTTTTTCGGGTGATAATTAGGTGTTTTGTTAAATTGAAAATAGTTTGACGTGCGCCGTTTTAGCTTCCGCCACAGCCGCCACAACCGCCGCCGCCGCCGCCGCCACTACAACCGCCGCCGCCGTTTTGATTTTCTTTTATAGGTAGAAAATGGGGCGTATTAGCAAATAGGACTGCTAATTCGGGAAATCCGATTCGCCCCATATAATTAATACCGCCTTGCGCCAGTGTTTCGGCTTCCAAACTTTGAAGCGTAGGTTGCACAATTTGCTCATTTTTAGCGATATAGGTTGCTAAATAAGACGCTAAGGGTTTACC
>JBEEMU010000495.1:0-2520 GCA_041192485.1 Bacteroidota bacterium
CTTTTTCAGTTTGCCCAGCATAATGGCGTTACTTATTTGCTATTATTGGAAGTTATATTGAACCACGACTATGAAAAATCGCGGTTTCTGCGCGGCGCAGCCGTTGATGAAAGCAAATTGCAGCCCTTAGCTTCGCCGAAAAATGTGGCGCAGGCTGATATAACGCCTTTGGTACACATCAATCCGAAGAGTAAACAATTTCATATTTTAGATAAAATATTGTCGTTTGACGATGTGCAGGCAGGCATTTTCAAAACGCCGTTGCCGCTCATCATCATCGGGTCGGCGGGTAGCGGCAAAACGGCTTTGACCTTAGAAAAGCTCAAACAACTGCCTGGAAATGTGCTGTATGTGACGCTTTCTGCTTATTTGGTGGAAAACTCGCGCCAACTTTATTACAGTAATTACTACGATAATGAACAGCAAGAAGTCGATTTTCTATCGCTGACCGAATATATGCAGACCATCGAGATTCCGAAAGGCAAAGAAATAACCTTTCGCGAATTTGGTTTTTGGATAGCAAAATACAAGCAGGCTTATAAAATAAAAGACACTTACAAACTTTTTGAAGAGTTTAAAGGCGTAATAACGGGTTCGGTGACGGATAAACCGTATCTGACCGAATCGGAATATGCGAAGCTCGGCGTAAAACAATCGGTTTTCGATTTTAGCGAACGGACTGCCGTGTATGAATTATTCTTGAAATATGTGGCGTATTTAGACGAAAGCCCGTATTATGATAGCAATTTGGCGGCCTACAAAAACCTTGCGAAAGCCAAGCCGCATTACGATTATGTGGTGGTTGATGAGGTGCAGGATTTAACGAATATTCAGCTCTATTTGATACTGAAATCGCTGAAATTGGCGCAAAATTTTGTACTTTGTGGCGATTCTAACCAAATAGTTCACCCCAACTTTTTCTCGTGGTCGGCCGTGAAAACCATGTTTTACAAACAAGATTTGGAGGGCGATATTATCCGAATTTTAGCCACAAACTACCGCAATACGCCCGAAGTGACGGGTATTGCCAACCAGTTATTGCTACTCAAAAACGCCAGATTTGGCTCTATCGACCGCGAAAGCACCTATTTGGTGAAAACGAATTCGGACAAAAAAGGCGAAGTGCAGTTTTTAGACGATTCTACGAGTATCAAAAAAGAGCTGAACGCCCGAACGCGGCGCAATACCACGTTTGCGATACTCGTGATGCGCAACGAAGACAAAGCTGCCGCTCGCCAGTTTTTCGAATCGCCACTCGTGTTTTCGGTGCAAGAAGCGAAGGGTTTGGAGTATGAAAACATCATTTTATACAATATTATTTCGAGCAATGAAGCCGAATTTAGAGAACTCACTAACGGCGTTTTACCCGAAGATTTGAACAAAGATTTGGTGTATAATCGCGCAAAAGACAAAACCGATAAATCGATTGAGGTCTATAAATTTTACGTCAATTCGCTGTATGTAGCCATGACTCGCGCTGTTACCAACCTCTATGTGGTGGAACGCGCCAAAAAACACGACTTATTGCAACTGCTTGGTTTGACGGATTTTAAACAAAATATCAGCCTAAAAACCAAAGACTCGAGCATCGATGACTGGCAACGCGAAGCCCGAAAACTCGAGCTGCAAGGCAAGCAAGAGCAAGCCGACGAAATACGCAAACAGATTTTGCACCTCGTACCCGTGCCTTGGCAAGTGCATGACCACACCACGCGCACCGACGCTATTGCGCAAGCCCTCAACCCAAATCATTACAACAAAAAAGGCAAAGATTTCTTGTTTGAATACTCCGCTTTTTACAATACCGCAGCGTTTATGCCGCTTTTAACGGAATTGAAATACAAACGCGCCGACAATTTCCTTCGTGAACGCGAGAATTTTTTGAAAAATGCCTTGAATGATTATTTTAAAGATAATATAAAAAGCATACAACAGAATGTAAACCGCTATGGCTACGATTATTATAATGCCTATCGGCAAACGCCGCTGATGTTGGCTACTTTTGTGGGCGCAAAACAGCTCACGACCCAGCTTTTGGCGCAAGGCGCAGATAAACAAAAACAAGATATGCAGGGTAGAACCGCGTTTTTAATCGCACTTTCGCGAGCGATAGAAGACGCTAAATATGCGAAAGCCAATTTATTAACGCTTTACAATACCCTAAAACCTGATAGTATTAAACTGAAAATAGGCAGCCGTTTGATAAAAATAGACAATCATCAGGCCGAGTATTTTATGTTTAGTTTTATGGTCGCCGATTTGCACCGCGCGATTAGCAACAAATTTCTTATCGCAAAAATAGGATTTGAAACCGCCGACTTTTTAGCATTTTTTGAAAATATGCCCCCTGCACTTTTGCCCGAATATCGCCGCAAACGCAGCTATTTGAGCAGTATTTTGAGTAAAAACGAACACGCCCGCGAAGACAGCTATAATAAACAACTGTTTTTCCGCACACGCTTAGGCTACTATGTTCCGAACCCCGCCTTAGAGGTTGAATACGAAGACAAATGGGTGAAT
>JBEEMU010000496.1:0-2979 GCA_041192485.1 Bacteroidota bacterium
TTTACATTCGCGCATCGCCATGCTGCACTACGAATTTTACGACGATATTAACGACGTTGCAACTAAATTAACGACACAAATAGATGATTTACAATGCCTTGTATCAAAAAAACCAATAGGAAATTTGCCGATAATTTCTTTCGGAAAAACGCAACAACCCGCACTAAACGACTATGCCGATGGCGTGGACACGATGTTTTTTTTAACCGCGCTTTAAAACACTAATTTAGGGCGCGGCGGTTTAAACGAAGTTTAACCCTCTTTTAAACACTAATTTAGGTCTATTCTGTCCTTTTTTCGCGCCATTTTGCCTTTAAAAAACTTGCGTTTCTGCGTCTGCGCATTTAAAAACGCATAAGAAACTAAATGTTTACAATTTTTTTTGAATTTTTTTTGAATATTATTTTGCGGTCTAAATTTTTAGCACTACTTTTGTGTAGGTTTTTATTTAAAACTTTATATTCTACTTAAGAATAGACAAACGAGCAACGAGCAACTACTTTCAATTAATTTTTCATTTTTATTCTGAACTTTCTAAATTTTTATTTTACAACCGTGATAAATAAAGTAACACTCATCGGCAATTTGGGCGCAGACCCCGAAATACGCACACTCGAAAGCGGCGTAAGCGTAGCAAAACTCAACCTCGCTACCAACGAAAACTATAAAGATAAAGATGGCAACTGGCAAACCGAAACCGAATGGCATACGGTTATTGCTTGGCGCGATTTGGCTAACCGTTTGCAAAGCCAAGCCAAAAAAGGCTCGCTGCTTTATGTAGAAGGCAAACTCACGCACCGCTCGTGGACAGACGCAGCTGGGCAACCACGCAAAGCAACCGAAGTGTTGGCAAATTTGGTGCGCGTATTAGACAAGCGCGAAGGCACGCCAAGCTATAATCAGTCGGTAATGCCTACGCCCGAATCGCAGGATACGGGCGCAGCGCAAAATATAACGCCGCCACAAGTAACGCCGCCGCAAGCCGCCGACGATTTACCGTTTTAATTCCCACAGTACAAAAAAAGTATGGACGACGATCCTTTTTCAAATCTATTTGACTTTGCCCCTTCCCTGTTTAGCGGCAAGCTATTGCTCGATGCAAACACAATTGACCCTTGGAGCATAGCGGGCGCAATGGGCGTTTTATTGTGCCTATTAGCGGCAACCGCATTTATTGCCGCTTCCGAGGTCGCTTTTATGGGGCTTTCGCAAAGCGAAGTGAACGATATTCGCAAAGAAGGCACTACTTTCAGCCAGCGTTTGCAGCGCATTTTAGAGCGGCCACACCATTTATTAGCCACGCTATTGGTGGTTATCAATTTTATCAATATCGCCATCGTTCTGGTACTCAATTTCATTTTGGGGCAGTTTTTTGGTAAAAGCAGCGGCGAGCATGGCGCAGCTATCTATATTATAGAGGTCTTCATCGAGGTATTTATCTTGGTGCTTTTTGGCGAAATTATGCCAAAAGTGTATGCGAGTAGCCACAAATGGGACGTTGCTAATTTCATGGCACTGCCCATTCTGTTTTTGCGCCGCTTATGCACACCTATCAATTGGCTATTGGTGAGCAGCTCTGACTTTATAGAAGAAAAACTTATTAAAGAAAGTGGCAATAATAAAGTGAGTCAATCCGATATTGATACAGCCATCGACCTCACCGTGCGCAGCAGTACTCACGCCAAGCAAGATAAGGATTTGCTAAAAAGCATCGTCAAGTTTGGCAACGTTTCGGCGCGGCAAATCATGCGCAGCCGCATCGATGTCGTGATGGTGGACGAAAGTGATAGCTTTGAAACCGTTTTGAATGTCATCAGAGAATCGGGCTACTCGCGTTTGCCCGTCACTCGCGATGATGCCGACCACATCGCAGGCATCTTGTATGCAAAAGATTTGATAGCACACGTTGCCGAAAAACCAGACTACAACTGGCAAGACCTCATCAAACGCGAAACGCTTTTCATACCCGAAACCAAGAAAATAGACGACCTTTTGCGCGTTTTTCAAGCGAAACACAAGCATTTAGCTATCGTCATCGATGAATATGGCGGCATGGAAGGCATTGTGACGCTCGAAGATATTTTGGAGGAAATAGTGGGCGAAATAGAAGACGAATTTGATGACACTGCCGACCGTTTATACGAAAAAATAGACGATAACACGTTTATTTTCGAAGCTAAAATCATGCTAAATGATGTGTATCGCATCGTACACATAGATAGCGAAACGTTTACCGATATTCGCGGCGAAGCCGACTCTCTGGCAGGCTTGGTGCTGAATATTGCAAAACGCATTCCAAAATCCAAAGAAGTCATCACCTTCGACCGATACATTTTTGAGATATTGGAAGCGAACGCTCGCCGTATTTCTAAAATAAAATTCACGATGCTTCCGCAAAATGTACAGGAATAGGCGGTAAGGAATGCCTAAAAGATAAGCGAAACGCTACAGCAACTCTGCGAACCTCTGCGTTTTAAAAAACTGGGGGAATTAATACGACGGTGCTACTGCACCTTGACGCACCTGTTGACGCGCTTGTTTGACGCGCGCTCCTTTCTTTCTACTACAAACGTTACGGTGCTACTGCAGCTTAACGCTGCATGGGGCTTATAGACCCAACAGTATTAACTTGAAATACTACTAAGAAATATTTTTTTACATTTTTGTAAAAAAATACACTATAATAGACCAAAAAGCCGTACTTTTGGGCTTCTTGTTTTCAATCTTAAAACAGAATATCTTTTTTATCATTTTTTTATACCCTTATTTTTTATTATGGATAATAATACAATCCTCGACAACGATAGACCAAACCTCGAACTCCCTTCAAAAGGGTTGCGATTTGGAACACTTGTCATTAGGCCTGTTACACGTTGATTATGAGTTAGTTAGTGTCAATAAGGTGGTTCCAAAGTGCTGCGGCTATAGCTATTGTTGTATCAAGTAATTTAAGATTTTTTGACCTGTTTCTATTGTATA
>JBEEMU010000497.1:0-5637 GCA_041192485.1 Bacteroidota bacterium
CGAGTAAGCACGGCAGGTGTATTTTTATTGATATAATGCGCTAGTTTGTCGCTTGCCATTTCAAAATCAACAACAGGTAAAGGGTCTGACATTATTTTTGAAATAGCATCGTTCATACCGACCGAGTGTTCTAAGAGTGCGTTTAAAAGGTTGAGTTCTAAAATTGTACCCACCGAATTTTCGCCGTCCATAACAGGTATTTGTGAAATATCGTTTGCTTTCATTATTGTAAAAGCGTCTTTTACAGTAGTTTCTTTGGTTACGGCAAAAAACGATTTGCTGTTTCTCTTCTCGATAATATCGCGTATTTTGAGTTCGTCGTCGAGAAAACCGCGTGCGCGCATCCAGTCATCGTTGAAAAATTTGCCTACATATCGACTCGCATGGTCGTGAAAAAGCACGACTACCACATCGTCTTTTTTAAACGTATCTTTGAGTTGCAAAATACCCGCCATTGCCGAACCCGCCGAATTGCCAACCAAAATACCTTCCATTTTTGCAATTTTACGAGTATAAATAGCGGCATCTTTATCAGTTACTTTTTCGAAATGGTCGATAAGGCTGAAATCGACGTTTTTAGGCAAAATATCTTCGCCGATGCCTTCGGTTATATAGGAATAAATTTCTTTTTCGTCAAAAATACCTGTTTCGTGGTATTTTTTAAATACGGAACCATACGTATCGATGCCGATAATTTTGATATTCGGGTTTTTTTCTTTCAAAAATTTCCCTACGCCCGAAATAGTGCCGCCTGTGCCAACGCCTACAACGAAATGTGTGATTTTGCCTTCGGTTTGCGCCCAAATTTCGGGGCCCGTGCTTTCATAATGCGCTGCTCGGTTAGAAAGGTTGTCATACTGATTTGCCCACCAAGAATTTGGTATTTCTTTGTTCAGTTTTTCGGCGATTGAGTAGTAAGAGCGCGGGTCGGTCGGCTCTACATTTGTCGGGCAAACGATGACTTCTGCGCCAGCGGCTTTTAGCATATCTACTTTCTCCTTCGATTGCTTATCGCTCGTGGTGAAAATGCAACGATAGCCGCGCACACAGGCGGCAATGGCCAAACCCATGCCCGTATTGCCCGACGTACACTCGATGATAGTTCCGCCTGGTTTCAGCAAACCTGCGGCTTCTGCATCGTCAATCATTTTAACAGCCATACGGTCTTTCACCGAATTGCCAGGATTGGTTGTTTCTATTTTCGCTAATACCAAAGCTGGAATGTCCGCCGCAATGCGATTTAGCTTGACTAAGGGCGTGTTGCCAATAGTTTCTAATATATTTTTTTTATAATTCATTTTTTAAACTTCTTGCTCTTTGGCAATTCGAGCGCAAAGGTAAGGAGTTTTTATAAATTAATATAATTTTTTTATCAACACCTTTTCTGGCTACAAGCAATTTAGTTTTAATATCATTCGCTCGCCTTCCGCAACAATGTGCCATAGGCGCGTTCTTGGCAAGTGGATTTCGGTCAGCTCATTCCTTAGTGCGCTTTTTTTAACCTTTTTAGCTAAATTAGACTTTTGACACACACCTCTCCGCATTGGTTTTCTACGAATACGACATTAACGACAACCTAATGTACAAATACGCACAACCGCAAGCCCTCGTGCCGCCTGCCGCAGAGTATTACGCCCGCTCCGCAGCAGGTCAAGACCTCGCTATTTGGAAATTAGACGAGCAAAAAACAACATACTACGTTTCTGGCACGAGTATAGAAACCGACGAAGACAGTTCGCAAGCGAGCGCAATGAGCTTCATAACCGTGTTTATTTTGCAGCAGACGCTTATCAGCGTTTTTAAAAAAATATAATAAAAACCCATTTTTTACGTTATAGCATTATACGTTCTTCTTAACCATTTTTGAGTACAAAACCATTTCGCTTTTAGCGGAGTAATTCTATTATTTTTTATGTTTCGGTTTCTTCCTTTTTGGTAGCTGCTATCGCTGTTAGCGGTTGCTTTTGCTACCATATTCTCGCTGCAGAACGCCACCAAATGCAGGAAGAAATTGCGCTCGACGCTATACAAATGGCTACTAATGCCTTATATGGTTCAATTTTACAAGCTGCTTAACTTTCCAGCGTATCAACCAAAAGGAAATACTACTACTTAATTCTATATTTAAATAATTATAACATTTTATATCTAATTTTTATGTTTCGTTTTTTTTGTATTATAGTTTCGTTTTTCGCGATAGGCATTAGTTTGACCTATCATGCAAAACGTTTTTTGCGTGGGCAAGATTGTCAGCAGCAAATTGTGAAAACAATGCTTACAAGCAATGCTGTTTTAGGCAGTCAAATAGAGTTTACGCAAAGGTCATTAAGTGATTGGGTAAAAAAAGCCCCAAAATTTGCTTATTATGAGGTATTTGCAAAAAAAATTTCAACTGATTGTAAAGAGTTTAACGCTCGTTTAGAGGATTATGTGGTTAAAATGCACCCATCGGTTATAGATAACAATATTCAAATGACGAATGTATTGTCTGCCAAAGCGGTCGATTCTTGTATTGTTTTGCATCATGCAATAAATGCAAAATTTGCGGAATATCAGCGAGATAGCACCTTGAAAAATGTTCCTACCCTTTTTTCAAGGTTAGATGATTCGCTGTATGAAGCAAAATTTAAAGCAATTGCTCTGAAAATAGGTTCGTTTAATAGGTGGCAACAACACACTTTTTTAATCATAGAAATGTTGCATTTAAAACAATTGGAATGTGTTTTAATAGATAAACTCATGGATTTGGCATCAAGAGAAAACCCTGCAGTTAAATTAGATAAACTTTTAATTCTGGTTGCGCCTAAAAAAGCTTCGGTGCGTGTAGGCGAAAAATTTGAGTGCGATATTATGCTTGGCGCTTACTCAAGTACTGCCAATAATATTGAAATTAAATGCAATGGTAAAAAAGCAGCTATGAAAGATGGAATTGCGTATTTTAATTTTCCGCTTACAAAAGCAGGAACGCAGCGTTTGAAAGCAGAAGCTACTATTACAAATCCTGCAACGGGACAAATGCAAACAATCAAAAGCGAATTTTTATATGATGTGACCGAATAAAAAACGCTAAAAAAAATAATTTATTATCATTGGTAGCCTCAAAGCTATAAGGTTTTCAAAACCTTATAGCTTTGAGCTTAGGTAACAAGTAGATAATTTTGTAATTTATCATTATGAAAAAAATAACAGGCATCATCATCATAATTGCAGCATTTTTGTTGGCTTTTGTGGCTATTCCTGCATGGTTTGACGATGCAGATTTAAATGAATATTGCAGTCAAAACCTTATAGTGAGCGAACATTTAGCTGAAAAAAGTATTAATGCAACTTACACTAAGCTGGAAGAACAAGTAAGAAAAGCCCCAAGAGAATGGTCTTGGCTAGAAAAAGCAAAACAAGTTCTAAAAGCGCAGGATACAACAAATCTCTATATTGATAGTTTATTGCAAAAAATGGAAATAGGCAAAGGCTTAACAGAAAGTGAGGGTATTAAAGCAAAAAAAGTGTGTGTTTCATTGCGAAAAAATACACTTAAAATAGGAATAAATCCACAAGATAATAAAGATTATGAAGCCAGACTTTTGCAACCTTTTATGGATATAAATTTGTCATTAACAAAACCGCAATTAAAGGCTCAAATATTGGCTTTAAAGCAAATAAATACAATAAATATGAATCAAATTATTAATTATTGTATAGATAAAGCAAGCGGACGCATTAGTATTATTTTTACAAAATATTCTTTAATGATAGCCCCAAAATATTTTACAGCAAACGGTGGTGAAAAAGCAGTTTTTAAATTGGCTTTTGGAGAGTATTATTATCTAAGTTCTAGCACTATGAATGTTTTAGTAAATAATAAAGCGCAAACAATAACAGATGGCGTTGCGCATTATACCAAAACTACGAAAAAAACAGGACAATTTCCGCTTAATATAACTGTCATGAAAACTGACCTTTATACGGGCGAAATAAGCACTACTCGCGACACTGTTTATTATGAAGTGAGGGATTAAATTCAAAAAAAACACATTAAACGGCGCTGTAACACCTCAAACGATAAGGTGCATAGCACCGAAGTATTTGTAGAAAATATTGCGAAAAGATAATTAAGGTGCGTAGTACCGCAGTATGCAAAGCCTTGTGTTTATTAGACTACGGTGCTATGCACCTTAACCTTATCACCTATTATTATTAGCTACAAAGACTGCGCCGCGCCGCGGCTATTTCTTAGCACTTAAAATATTAGACTAATTAAATCATTATGAAAAAAATAACAGGCATCATCATCATAATTGCAGCATTTTTGTTGGCTTTTGTGGCTATTCCTGCATGGTTTGACGATACGGATTTAAATGAATATTGCAGTCAAAACCTTATAGTGAGCGAACAAATTATAAATAATTTGGTCAATGAAAGTCAATGCACATTGAGAGATATGGTAAGAGTCGCGCCAAAAGAAACGCCTTGGTTAGCCAAATCTACCCGTGTATTAGATAAAAAGGAAGAGGTTAATGGCTATATTGATAGTTTATTAAACGACATAGCGGTGGGTAAAACGGTGAGTATAAAAAGCTATAATAAGGCAAAAGGAGCCAGTATTTCGCTGCGCGATTTTATACTCAAAACAATAACAGACTCGCATGATAGTAAAGCGTATGATTCAATATTGCCTGCTATTGCTCCAATAAATATAGGGAACACTTCGCAAACCAACGTTTTACTATCGGTTTTAAAGCAACTAAATACGCGAAATACAAGCGCGTTAGTTGGTTATTGTCAGGATAAATTTGGGTGTTTTCGGGCAGGTTTACCTGGAAGGAGATATATTTTGGCTATTGAACCTACTATTGTTAAGCTAGGCGAAAGTGTAAAAGGTAAAATAAGGCTAGGTACTATTGTTTATCCAGAAGATAGGGCATCTGTTTTTGTAACCAATATTTTACAAAAAAAAGGTGATATGGTTTGCTATTACGCCGAAACAGCAAAGACTGTAGGCGTTACTCCAATTTATATAAAGGCTTTAAGACCCGACCCTTATACGGGCGAAATAGTCACTGCCTGTGATACCTTTTATTATCAAGTGCAGCATTAGAGGTGAGAAAGGGTGAGGTGAGCAACAAGAAAGTTAGAAGCAAGACTACTAAGTAGCAGTATATAATTAGAAATAGAGAACGAAGGTCTTAACCTTTTTCTAAAAAATGCAAAACCGCTGTTGAAAATGCGGCTGGGTTTTCGGCGTGTAGCCAATGCCCTGCGTGTGGGATAGTTTCCAACTGCGAGTTAGTAAACAGCTGTTGGATAGCGGCGAAATCGTCGTCTAAAACATAGCGAGAGTTGCCGCCGCGCAGAAAGAGAGTGGGGCAGGAGAGGGGAGTAGTTGTTTCTACCGCAATATTGCAGAGAATTTTTTGGTAGAATGTTTCTAAAACAGGTAAATTCATTTTCCACGCTAATTGCAGGGTATCGGGGCTGCGCGTTAGGTTTTTCAAGAGAAATTGTCGTGTTGCATTGTCGTTTTGCAAATGGGTGGCTAAAATAGTTTCCACGGCTTTTCGGTCGTTTATCTTTGTTAAATCAACGGCGTGGAGGGCTTCAAAAACGAGTTCGTGGCCGCCGTCATAGTGCTTGGGCGCA
>JBEEMU010000498.1:0-4980 GCA_041192485.1 Bacteroidota bacterium
CCTATTGGTTTGATGACAAAATAGGCGCGTGGGTTACGTCCGATTTTTATATGAAAACATTGCCTGATTGGGTTACTGAATATAATAAAACAAACCGCCCCGATGCGTATTTGGCGAAGCCTTGGACAACGCTTCTGCCGATAGAACAGTACACGGAAAGCATCGCCGATGACAATAATTTTGAAACGATTTTGAAGGGCGAAACTCGTCCTGTTTTCCCACACGATTTGCCCGAATTGCACAAAAAATATGGCATAACGATTATTCGGCAAACGCCTTTTGGCAATGACTATACCGCCGATTTTGCGAAAGCAGCCATAAAAAACTACGCACTTGGCAGCGATGATGTGACTGACTTCCTCTGCCTTTCGTTTAGCTCAACCGATATTGTGGGACACGCCTACGCGCCACAATCCGTAGAAGTAGAGGACACTTATTTGCGTTTAGACCAAACAATGGCTGATTTTCTGACTTATTTAGACACGAATGTGGGTAAAAATAACTACACCCTGTTTCTTACCGCCGACCATGGCGGCGTGGAAAATACGGGGTATTTAAAATCCTTGAATATGCCGAGCAATTTGTTTGATGTGAAGGTTTTGAAAAAAGATTTGCAAGCGTTTTTAGTGGAAACCTACAAAGATTCTCTGTTGAGCGACGATGTGAATTTACAAATCTATTTAAATGATACTAAATTAAAAATCAATCATTTAGATAAAAAAAGCGTGTGTGAAACGGTGGCGGAATGGCTACGAAACCGCGAAGGCATCAACACCGTTTTCACCCGCGAAGAGTTGTTAAACGGCACGTCGGGCGAAACGCTTTTTGCCAATATAAAACGCGGTTTTTTGGCGATGCGGTCGGGCGATGTAGCTTATACCCTGCTGCCTTCGTGGGGCGACTGGGGTTTGCTTGGCACTTCGCACGGCATGGCGTACCCTTACGACACGCACGTTCCCTTGCTTTGGTACGGCAAAAACATAAAACATGGCAGCAGTTCCGCCGAAACACACGTCACCGATATTGCCGCAACCTTGGCGCAATTGCTGAATATACAAATGCCAAGCGGCTGCTTCGCGCAACCTATTTTGCCCTTATTACACTAAGATTTACACTACGATTTATACTATATTTCATACTTAAAAAATACATTATACCTAATTCTTGTCTTCTACAAATCGCAAAATACTGACCTTGATAAGCGGCACGGCTTTGGCGCAAGTAGTCACCTTTCTGTTTTCGCCCGTCTTGTCGCGCTTTTTTTCGCCTGCCGAATACGGCGAATTTGCGATGTATATGGGCGCAGTCAATGCCGTTCAAGTTATTGCTTGCGGCCGCTATGAAATGGCCGTTGTTTTAGCCGACGATGATGGCGAAGCACTTAATATAGTGGCTCTTTCGCTGTTAGCCACGCTTGGTTTTGCCTTTTTCTGTCTTTTTGGCGCACTTGGTTTCTATATTTATTCGCTATCAAGTCCTGCTTTTTCGCATAAATATCCCGATATGCAGCACTGGCTCTGGGCAATGCCGCTTTTCATTTTGTTATTGGGAGCTTATATGGCGTTTAATCAATGGTTGATACGCAAAGAATCTTATAGCGAAATGTCGTTCTCTCGCTTTGGAAATTCGGCAACTACGAGTATTTTACAAACAATATTGGGCTTTATAAAAATGGGCGCAAACGGTATTCTACTAGGGGCTATTGCGGGGCAGGCTGTTTATACAGGGCTTTTATATTATTATTCGCAAAAGCAGGCAGAAAAAGAATCCGTTGCTTGGCGTTTGGTTATTTCGTGGGAAAAAGTGAAAACTGCGGCGGCGCGTTACCAACTATTGCCGCGCACGACCTTGTTTCAATCGTTATTAGAGATGTTTCAAAGTAATGCACTTTCGTTCTTATTGCCTTTTTTTTATTCGGCAGTCGAAGGCGGTTTTTACTTTCGCACCTTGATTATTTTCCAAGCACCTGTGGCTTTAATTGCGCAAGCACTCGCGCAAGTTGCCTATCGGGAAGCCGCTCTATTGCAGCGCGAAGGAAGTTCGCTAAGACCGCTCGTTTTCAGCACACTCAAAAAATCTGCGTTAATTGGCTTGCCTATTTGTTTGGGGCTGTTAGCTGTTGGCCCTTGGGTTTTTAGCACGTTTTTTGGCAAAGAATGGTATGAAGCAGGCGTTTATGCGCGTATTTTAGCGGTTTGGATGTACCTCGATTTTTTGCGTATTCCATTAGCGCAAATTGCGATTGTTATTCAAAAACAACGCGCATTATTGCAGCGAAGCCTTATAGGAACGGCGGTTTTGATAGCAACAATAAGCGCAGGCTATTATATTTCAACTGATGTACACCTTAGTTTATACCTGCTTTCGGGCGGCATGACGCTTTTTACCGCCTATTTATTAACTTGGTTTGTTAGGAGCGTAAAATAATAATTGACATGAATATACTACACACTTCCGACTGGCATTTGGGGCAACGATTTGTGAATCAAGACCGTTATGCCGAGCATCAGGCCGCATTAGCTTGGTTGCAAGAAACTGTTGTCAGCCAAAAAATTGACGTTCTTTTGGTTTCGGGCGACATTTTTGACGGTATAAACCCGTCGCACGAAGCCCGAAAACTGTATTATCGGTTTTTGGCTTCGCTTGTAAACACTTGTTGCCGCCATATTATCGTAACGGGCGGCAATCACGATTCGGCGCTCATGCTAAACGCCTCGAAAGAGCTGCTCGAAATACTTAATATTTGGGTTGTTGGCGAAGCGACAAACCCGATAGCAAACGAAGTCATCGAGCTGAAAAATAGCGACGGCGAAACCGAGTTGTTTGTGGCGGCTGTGCCGTTTTTGCGCGAACGCGACTTGCGCAATGCGGTTGCTGGCGAAAGTTATGCTGATAGAGTGTCGGCAATTCGTGTGGGTATTACGGCGCATTACGACAGCTTGGCGCAACATATTCAAGCGATAAACGCTGCGCAAAGACCCGTCGTGGCGATGGGGCATTTGTATGCAACGGGTGCAGAAGACAATAAAGAGCAGCCTTCTAAAATCTATGTGGGCAATTTAGAGAACTTGGAAGCAACCGCGTTTTCACCCGTTTTCGATTATGTGGCACTTGGGCATATTCACCGTCCGCAAAACCTGCAAGGGCAAACGCTGGTGCGGTATTCGGGGTCTATCATTCCGCTTTCGTTTACCGAAGTGCGCGATACCAAAAGCGTGACCATCATTCGGTTTGCACCCGACAGAAAGCCGCAAATTGAGGTTTTAGAAATGCCTACTTTCCGCAAATTACGCACACTGATAGGCACGATGGACGAGTTGAAGACGAAGCTGACCGCTTTGCAACCCGCTCAACAGCAAACAAAATCGTGGGTAGAATTAATCATACAAACCGATGGTATTTTAATAAATCCGTTGCAGGAATTAACTGATTTCGTCGCAAATTTGCCCATAGAAATTCTTAAATGTCGCCTTGAAAGGGTAGGAGAGGAGCCGATATTAAGCACTTCGTTAGAAAATTCAACTACATTGCTCGCCGAATTAGATGTAAACGACGTGTTTGCCAAACGCCTCGCAGCGACCGATTTGAACGACGATGACAAACACCTTATCGAGCAAGCCTTTTTAGAGTTGCAAAGTTTTTAAAAAACGAATATGAAGTATCTTTTTTACACCTTTTTGCTTGTCATTATCGGCGCGTTTGCTGCCTTGGAATACAAGACCTTGCAAGCTCCGAATTTGCAACCTGCGACTATCGCCCTAGAAAACGTTGCGGTTTCGAGCGACGCGATTATCCATTTGGCGCAAGCCGTACAATGTGCCACAAATTCTTATACCGATAGAATTGACAGCACCGAACTCCGCAAACTGCACACGCTCATAGACACGACTTTTCCGCTTTGTCGCACAAAAATGCAGCAGACGGTAGTTGATAGCTTTAGTTTGCTGTATAAATGGCGCGGAAAAGACACGACTTTGCCGCCCATTATTTTGTTGGCGCATTTAGATGTTGTACCCGTGGAGCCTGCCACGTTTAATTTGTGGCAACAGCCGCCCTATTCTGGGGTGTTAAAAGACGGTTATCTATGGGGGCGCGGCACCTTAGACGATAAAATGTCGGTTTTCGGTATTTTAGAAGCCGCCGAAATGCTTTTAAAACAAGATTATCAACCCAAACAAACCATTTATTTAGCCTTCGGGCATGATGAAGAAGTGGGTGGTAAAAAAGGGGCGATGGCAATTGTCAATTATTTAGACAGCGTGGAGCAAGTGCATAATGCAACGGTTTTAGACGAAGGAATGATTGTTTTGGAAAACGCGCTACCCGGTTTGCAACAGCCCGTCGGACTAATTGGCATTGCCGAGAAAGGCTATGTGAATTTGCGGCTCAAAGCCACGACGAATAGCGGCCACTCCTCGATGCCACCCGACAGAACCGCTATTGGCCTTCTAAGCGAAGCAATTTCCGCCTTAGAAAAACACCCGTGCGACCCCCAATTGTGCCTGCCCGTCAACCAATTGCTGGATTATACGCAAACAGAAATGGACTTTCCGTATAGCCTCATTATGGTCAATCGGTGGCTTACCGAACCGCTTTTGAAAATGCAGTTTCTGAAAAAGCCGCAAACCGCCGCTCTCCTGCGCACCACAACGGCCCCAACTATTTATAACGCAGGTATCAAAGACAATGTGTTGCCGCGTGAAGCTACGGCTATCGTCAATTTCCGAATACTGCCCGGCGAAACCGTCGACAGCGTAGTTGCCCACGCAAAACGGGTGCTGAAAGGCATCGACGTTGAAATTGCGGTGCAAGAAGGCACGGGCGAAAACCCATCGAGTGTGACGGCCGTGAATACCAAAATGTTCGCGCAATTAGGCAGTCTTATTCGCAGCACTTTCAAGCAAGCCCTTGTCGCCCCCGCTCTCGTTATCGGAGCCACGGATAGTCGGCATTACGAGAAAATTGCTAAAAATACCTTTC
>JBEEMU010000499.1:0-2551 GCA_041192485.1 Bacteroidota bacterium
GAAACTTAGCTTTCAAAATATTAAATTCAAAGCCTTTGATTTGATGCAAGGCTTTTCGCACCACATTCACGCCTAATTCACGCATTTTCAAGACTTTAACGCTTTTTGAAATGTTAGAGTATGATTAAAAGCGTCATTATAGCCAAAAGTCTGAATACCATTATTATAAGGTGGGTCAATATAAATCAACTTCACTTTTCCGCGATAAACGGGCAAAAGCGAGTATAAGACCAAGAGATTATTGCCTTTGATGATATAATTGTCAGTAAGACTAAGGTCGGTCACGTTTTCATGCACACCTTCGGTATCGTAGCGTTTTATATTGCTAAAAGCCTTTGGTTCTTTTAGCCTATCAATATCATCGGGCGCGAGGGTTTCGTTCCAAAAAACCTCTGTTCGTTTTTGTTCCTCTTTGGTTTGCCCGCCTTCGAGCATACAATCTTTGTATGGTACGCCAAAACGACCTCTTTCGAGTCACTAAAATAAGCATCATACAAACCGTCCGAGTTTTTGGTCATCAATCCGATTTTATTTTTAAAAGCAGTGTAACTATCCTCTAAAAAGGCTTTATTGCTCACAAAGCGTAACAATTTGACTTTATCAAATACAAGAATTCCGCCGACATCTTGAAAGAAATGGCGTTTTATGGCATCGTGGCTAATGAGCAATTGCAAAAGTTCGACATCAAGACTTTGCGCTGCATCGATAACGGCTTGCTTAATCATTCGCCCTTCGCCTGTGAAGCGAGGTTGCGTAGCCAAAAGATTTTTGAGTTCGTCCAGTAAATTCTGCATCAAAAAGGTTTAATTATTCTAAAAGTTGTTATTTTATAACGGCAAAGGTAGCAATTTTCTGTCTAAAAAAACGATATTTTCTATAAAATAGTGCAAAATTAGAGTTGATACGAGTATTTACAATAAAAAGTGCGATACCCTGAATTAGGATACCGCACTTTTTTTCATAACGCAAGGCGTTTAAGAAGGTTTAGACTACTTCTTTTTAGCGTCCGCAGGAGCTGCCGCTTTAGTGTCAGCAGCAGGCGCTTTAGTGTCACCAGCAGCAGGAGTTGCAGGAGCTTTCGCCGTGTCAGTCACAGCAGGAGCCGCAACTTTAGACATAGAGTCTGCTTTAGCGATAGAGTCTAAACGCATAGTCTCTTTTTCTTGATCAGAAGGGCCTTTCGGTCCACATGCAAGTACGAATGTTACGCCTGCAAGTACGAATAATTTCGCAATTTTGTTCATAATAAAATATATAGATGGTTGATTTACGATGCAAAGATAGGGCAACATTTCGATTGGTTGGTAATGTTTTTTAAAATTTTTATTTTTTTTAACTAAAAATATGCAATTCTCTGACAATTAAACAGTTTTTTGTTTAGACATAAATACTCAATGGCTTGAAACCAAAGGCTTTGCGCCGATTCGGGGAAATTAAAAATTTTGTTAAAAAAATCATAAAATTTTGATAATATATGAAAAAGTGCTACTTTTACGGCTTCAAAGAGTAATACCACCTGTCATCAATCTAATTCTTTATCAAATTTTTTATCAAATTTTTCGTTATTTAAATAAACTTTAAAAATAAAATGAATATAAAAGTCAAAGGTTCTGAATGGCTTAACGAGCGCGGCAATCGTAGTTATAACTCGAATTATGTATTCCCTAAGGACACTAATTCGAGCAGCGATTTGTATATAGTCTGTGGAGCTGTGGGCGCAGGAGTCATGTATCGTGGCGAGCAAGTTGCAGAACAGGTAGTTAATGAGTTTGTTAGCTACGTTGCGCAACAAGCTGTCAACTACGAATCGGAAGCCGATGCCCAGGCAGAACTCATCACGTCTGCCTTGGCACACACCGAGAAGAGTTTAAGCGAGTATATTGTATTGCACCCAGAATGTCATGGCATTGCGATTACATTGGCATGCGCTCACTTCACGCAAAATGGTGCGATTGTGGGTTGGGTCGGCGATACTCGTGCGGTACTCATTCGCAATGGAATGTCGGTGCGACAAACCCTTGACCATTCCACGAAATATCCTTATGATGATTTCAGTTTACACCCACGTCGAAGCATCAACCGCATGGTGGAAGGGATAGAAAAACCCGCTTCTATGGACGTGGAATGGTGGAGCGATTTGCAGCCAAACGATATTATCGTGTTAGGCACTTATGCCGTGATGCGCCCCTTAGAGCAAGGCTTTTTGGCCGACGCTTGGGAGCGCGAATTTATGCGCGACGGCTTGAAATTTGCTTGTGACGCTCATGCTCGCGATAATTACGCTATATATACAATGCGTATGGGCGAAGGTGTGACAAAAACGGTGAACGCTGAAGACACGCTCTCGGCAATAGGAGCTGTCCCGCTTTCCGATTTTGCCGTTAGAGATTTATTGAGTGATGACGAAGATAGGTTGCCCGCAGACCAAGAAATTTTTATGGCTAACGCGCCAACCTTGGAAAGCGAAACCGCAGAGATTGCTGCTACTGTTGATGCGGAAGCTGCAGACGAGCCAACCTTGGAAAGCGAAACCGCAGAGATTGCTGCTACT
>JBEEMU010000500.1:0-4751 GCA_041192485.1 Bacteroidota bacterium
TACCAATAAATTTATTCGGCAAACCTAATTCGCGGCAGCGGCGCGTGTATTCTATGATGCCGCCTTCCAGCTGATAGACGCTCGAATAGCCGCTGTACTGCATATAAGCACTCGCTTTTTCGCAACGAATACCGCCCGTGCAGTACATAATTACGGGTTTTTCTTTTTCATCGGCAAGTATTTTGGCGACCAAGGGCAATTGCTCCCGGAACGTGTCCACGTCGGGCAATATTGCGTTTTTGAAATGACCGACCTCGCTTTCGTAATGATTCCGCATATCTACCAAACTAATTTCGGGGTTCGCATCGAGCAAGGCATTAAAGGCTTCGGCGTTGAGGTGCGTTCCTATTTTTGTGGCATCAAAGTCTGGGTCGTCGATGCCGTCGGCAACTATTTTTGGGCGAACCCGAACGTCTAATTTATAAAACGATTTGCCGTTGTCATCAACCGCCCAATTTAAACGAACACCGTTTAAAAACGGAACTGCATAAATCACGCTGCGAAACGCCTCGATGTGTTTTGTGGGAACGCTGGCCTGCGCATTGATGCCTTCGGCGGCAACATAAATGCGGCCGAGCGCACCTAACTTTTCTAAGCTCAAATATAACTCGTCGCGAAAGGCCTTCGTATCCAAAATATGGGCATATTGATAGAAAGAAACCGTCGTCCGTGGCTCCGCGTCAACGAGCAATTTGGCTTTCAGCTCTTGCCGATTTATTTTATTGTGCAGTTGTTTTGCCATGATGTCGTCTAAGGAAAGAAGAAGAAGTAAGTGGAGCCAGAGTTTCGTGCAGGATTTTGCTTAGAAACAAGGCAAATTTTGAGTTCAACGCAGCGCGTTGTGCGAAAAATTTAACGCAGTTTTTGGGTAAAAGATAAACGAAATTGGCTCGACTTATTACTGACGCTTTCCTAACTGTTTAGTATGTCTTTTTTATAGGCTTATGTCCTTAAAAACGGGGCAAAGATAGGCATTTTATTTAAATTTAAAACCAATAACTTATTATCGTGTTTTAATTAAGTGGGTTGGGGCGTTAGGATTTATCCTAATGTAGATAAACGCGGGTTTTACCTACATTGACGGGGTTGGGCTTGCCGACAAGTTGTCACGCCTGCGGAAAGGCGTGACAACTGCGGCTGTATTAAACGAATACCATTTATAAGTGTCATTTAGTAGAAATTTTATAAAAAAATTTACACATTATTAAAAATCAAGATGCAATTTAAGTTCTCACTTCTCTTTTTCGTTATTTTTAGAATAACAGTACACGCTGGTTTTGCCCAAACAATGGGCGGAAAAGGCGATGAACACGGCGGAAAACGGCCGCCTGCTATCGGTATTATTACGGGCAAGGTGTTAGATGCTAACACCAAACAGCCCATTGAATTTGCGACAATTGCGGTGATTCGACAACGCGATTCTACCATTATTGGCGGTGGAGTAACGGATAATAAGGGCGTTTTTACGCTCACGGAAATACCGTTTGGCAGGTTTAAAATCAAAATTAACTTTATTGGTTATAAAGACTTTGCGTATAAAGATTTGGTTGCCCTAAAACCGCCCGATAATACGCGAAGCGACCTCGGCGAAATTTTATTGGCGGCTTCGGCTATCAATTTAGCGGAAGCGACCGTGACGAGTAGCAAGGCGCAATTCGTGAATGGCATCGATAAAAAGGTGTTTACCGTTGGCAAAGATATTACGACGACTGGCTCTTCGGTCAGCGATTTATTGGCAAGTGTGCCATCAGTCACCGTGGACATCGACGGGGGAGTAGCTTTGCGCGGAAGCGCGAACGTGACGATACTAATTGACGGCAAGCCTTCCGCTTTGATGGGCGCAAATAAAGCCGATATTCTGCGCCAGCTGCCCTCTAATAGCATTGAGAGCATCGAACTCATCACTAATCCGTCGGCGAAATACGACCCCGAAGGCGTGAGCGGAATTATTAATATTGTTTTAAAGAAAAACAAACAAAAGGGGTTTAATGGCCAAGTGCAGGCAGGCGTTGGCACGAATGCGCAATACAATGGTGTAAACAAATACAATACTGGTTTTTCGCTGAATTACCGCACGCCGCAATATAATTTGTTTGCCAATTATGGCTACCGCGATGATATTCGCGAGGGTTTCGGTCGTTTTGACCGCACGGTTTATATCCCGAATGTGCAGGCCGTTGGCGGCGCAACTACCTATAATGTAGCTGAAGGCTTCCAAAATTTTGCTTCAAACAGCCAAACAACGAATACAAATGCTTCAATAGGGCATAACGGACGCTTAGGTGCCGATTTTTATTTAAATAAAGATAATACCTTCGGCGTGGCTGTGGGTATAAATGCAGGCACTCGTTTGCAAGATGAATTTACAAAGTTTAGAGAAGACACCGTTTTTAATAATGCTCAAAAAATGACATCGCGCTATAACGAGCGAACTATCCGCAATGCGACCAAAAACTTTGGCTATGACGGCAATTTGAATTTCAAACATCAATTTGCGCAAGCTAAACAAGAGCTTACCGCCGATATAACGTACTCGCGAAATGAAAACAATACGACGGGCAATTATACACCCGACACCAGTATCTATCAATTCGCCGTTTTGCAAAAACATCTCGTTGGTAAAGAATTTCAAGGCACCGTTTCCACAAATCATGTGCTTACTGCGCAAACCGATTACACGCAGCCGATGAAAGATGGCGCAAAACTGGAAGCTGGATACCGCTATACGAACCGCGCAATCGACAGTGATTTGCTTTTCGAAAGCAGTAAGGGCAGTTTGGAAAACTTGGTGGTGAACACAGGGCGGTCTAATCGTTTTTTATACGCCGAACAAATTCATGCGGCTTACGGAACCTACACGAATACGCTGTCTTTTTTGCCAAAATTAGGCTATCAAATAGGTTTGCGAGTAGAAAATACAGCGGTACTTGGCTATTTGGTGAATACGAATACGCCGTTTACACAAAATTATTTTACGCCGTTTCCAAGTGGAAACCTTAATTATAAACTAACAGAAACTTCCGATTTGCGCCTCTCCTTTTCGCGCCGCATTCGCCGACCTAATATGGAGGAGGTAAACCCTTTCCCCGAATATGATAATCCTACTATTTTGCGCACAGGAAACCCTGCTATCAAGCCCGAATTTACGAACGCTTACGAACTGGGTTATTTGAAAAATTGGGAGAAACATTCCGTCGCGCTAACCGCTTATATGCGTCGAACAGAGAATCAAATTCAACGTTTCATCGTAGTCACGCCTGCGGATAGTGCTAAACACACGCCTTTGCTTAGTAATGTGACCTTTATTAACTACGATTTCAGAACGAATTACGGGGTAGAAGCCGTCATAAAAAATGAATGGTTTAAATGGTGGAATACGATGACGACGCTCAACGGTTTTCAAACAGAAATCAATACAGGCGCGGAAAATGGCGGAGTTAGCAATGCAGGTTTAGGCTTTTCGGCGCGGTTGCAAAGTAATATGACCTTGCCGAAAGGCTTTACCGTGCAGCTTACCGGCAATTATAATGCGCCGATGCTGATGGCGCAAGGCTATTTTATCGGGATGTCGAGTGCCGATATTGGTGTTAAAAAAGACTTTTTAAAAGGCTTATTAAATGTGTCGCTTGGCGTGAGCGATGTGTTTGATTCGCAACGTTTTGAGGTGCATACGCAAGGCTCGCGTTTTAGTGTGGCAAATGACGCGCCTATTCTTATTTTCAAACAAGACGCTGTGCGCAAACGAGAAACACGCATCATAAATTTGACTGCTTCTTTTCGTTTTGGAAATATAAAACCCGATGCTTCGCGCAAACGTCGCGAAAATAGTGACGGCGGTATGCCAAGTGATGGCGGCGGCGGTTTGTAAAAAAGTAAGTGTAGTTAGTAAAAAAATTTAACCAATCAATTTTTATCAATCTTCTTATGGAAAACCGTCCGTTAGAACAAAGTTTAGATTATCTAAAAGGAGTGGGGCCGCAACGAGCGGGCTTACTACAAAAAGAATTAAATATTTACACCGTAGGCGACCTTTTGGGGCATATTCCTTTCCGATATGTGGATAAAACGAAGTTTCACAAAATAAAAGAAGTGCAAAATGAAGACGAAGCCGTGCAACTGCGTGGTATTGTTCGCGAAATGGAAACCTTAGGCGAAGGCAAAGGGAAGCGTTTGCAGGCTAAATTTCGCGACCAAACAGGTATGATTAAGTTGGTTTGGTTTCAAGGCATTGCTTTTATGGAAAATAATTTGAAAATAGGCAGTGAATATATTGCTTATGGAAAGCCCCAGTTTTTTCGCGATGAAGCCAGTATTGTTCACCCCGAATTGGATTTGGTAACGCCCGAATTGGTGGCAGAAAACGCAAATGCAACGATGGAACCCGTTTATCATACAACCGAAGTGATGAAAAAGCGCGGTTTAGATAGCAAAGGTATGCGTAAAATCATGCAAGCATTGTTTCAGAAAATTACAGTTGATTATTTGCCCGAAAGTTTGAGTAGCGAGTTGGTACGAAAGTTTAAATTTATCACTCGTTTTGAGGCTTATAAACTGCTTCATTTTCCTGCGACCGAAGCCGAGCTACATTCGGCGCGGCGGCGGTTAAAATTTGAAGAGCTGTTTTTTATGCAACTTCGCCTCTTGCAATTGCGCGGAAAACGCGATGAAAATACTCGCGGAATTCAATTTTTAAAGGTAGGCGATTATTTTAACCATTTTTATAAAAACGAACTCCCCTTTGAGCTTACCGA
>JBEEMU010000501.1:0-2779 GCA_041192485.1 Bacteroidota bacterium
AATAAAAAGTCATTTCAACTTCGGTTGGAATGACTTTTTTTCTTGATAGCTACCGACATTTACACACATCGCGCAAGGCATCTTGAAAGGTAGGATAAGGGCCGTCGGTATAAAACGCGCCCCACCAATACCATTTATTATCGGCGGCCGAATAATAGACGCGCCCATCGGGTTGTTCTTGATTTTGATGGTCTTTGCACCAAATATGAAAGAACGGCGCATCGCCCAATTTATAGCCTACGCGCTCCGCGCCTGCCGATTTCCAGCGGTGAATTGCGGCGCAATCCGACGGTTTAAACTTGCTAAGAAGTGGGTTTTCGTTATCGGGTAATACCAAATTAAAACTTTCTTTTAAGTATTGAAATGAAATGTCATTTCGCCGAAAGGCTTTAAATGGCTGTATTTTGCTGTTTAAACGCATATTTCGCTCTTTATACCATTCGGTTATTGGCGCACGAGTAGGGTATAAGCGGTGCTGCGCCGTGTCGCGAGCGGGTGGTTTGTTTTTATAAAACAAAACGGTATGCACTTGGCGTAAGTCGGTGAGTTGCCCGTCGTTCCAAGTGCCTTTTATTTCCCACGCATTGTCGCGCAGCGTACCTTGGCCTTGCATCATGCCCATTTCTAATCGCCCTGTAAAAATGCGATTGGTATCTAATAGCAAAACGCCCTCGCCCGTTGCATAGCCCTCTTTGCAGCTGCCCGACCAAATCATCGGCACATTGCTACGGTCGTGATACCAGGCAATACACGAGTCGCGGCGGCGGCTTGCTTGCCTGTCGGCGAATTTCTTACTTTCAGAAAGGCTGTCGATAGTCAATTTGGAACGCCCAAAAATCCAAGTAAAGAAATTCGGCTTTTTCAATCGCACTCGAATCGTGTAAATATTGTCTGGATTTGGTTTAAAATGCTTGATAACACTAGGCAAATACTCGCCCTCGACATCGTGCAAATTGACGCAATGAGCCTTGTTTGACAGCAAAAAGCGGCTTTTCCCCTCGCTATTGCCAATGATTTTGCGCCCAGCATAACTGCTTGCAATCATTTCCTTCTCTTCATTTGCGTCTTGCGCAATGAGCCGACAGTATGCGAAGCTCTCGGCCGCTAATTTGCGGCGAAGGTCGGCTGCAACAGGTTCTTCAAGGTCGTAAAGAGCCATAAAACCGGACGAAACCGTGCTATTTTCTTCTTTTTTACCATTTCGAAGCGTTGCCGTTTTCGGGCGAATAAGGTTTACTTTTACAAAATCAATATTGTTTTGGGAGGTAATTTTATAGGTTTGCAGGCTATCTAAATCGGGTTCTGCAATGGCAATTATCGCACTATAAGCCGATGGCTCGTGATAAATTTTCGTCGGTTTGCTCACGTTGAATGTGGGTATTTGGGCGAAAGCCCCCCAAGAAAAAAGCAAAAAAGAAATGGCTGAAACGATTTTTTTCATAGTTGAATATAAATAAATAGTAGTGTATAAATAATCACTACATTAAACCTTGCTAAATAGGCCGTTCTAATATACGAAATGAATGCACTTCGTGCAGACGTTCAAAACTTAACAAGTTATTTTTGGAACGCTCCTTATAAAATAATATTATCTAACAACCTAATTCCGCCCAAGCGGACGGTTGTGCAAAGGACGGTTTCTTTGCTATCGCCCCATTTTTCGATGGTTTGCAAGGTCGTGCTATCCACAATTTCTACATAATCGATAGAAAAATCGGGTGTAAGGGTCAGGGCTTTTATGGCGCGAGCCTGTGTTTCTATGGGGGAAAAACCAGCTATTTTGTCTTGTTTTGCGGCAAGGAGCGTTTTGTAAATCATGGGGGCGAGCAAACGGTCGTCGGCAGAAAGCCGCACATTGCGCGACGACATAGCCAGCCCGTCGCGTTCGCGGACGATAGGGCAACGGATAAGCACAATATCGGAACACTCTTGCCGCAACATGCTCTGCACGATGGTTTGCTGTTGAAAATCTTTTTGCCCCATGTATAAACGGTCGGGGCGCACAATATCTAATAGGCGTTGCACGACATGCACCATGCCCTCGAAATGGCCAGGGCGATGCGCTCCTTCCATCACTTTCGCCAAACTACCGAAGTCGAATGGGCAAGCCCAAGCGGTAGTTCCTTGCGGATAAATCTCGCTGACATCGGGCAGAAACAAAACATCGCAACCTGCGGCGGTCAGCATATCGATGTCGTTTTCTATCGGGCGCGGGTATTTTTCGAGGTCTTTCGGGTCGTTAAATTGCGTTGGGTTCACAAAAATACTGCACACCGTGACTTGGTTTTGCTTACGCGAAACCTCAAACAGCGACAAATGCCCTGCATGAAGTGCGCCCATCGTCGGCGCAAACCCGATGCTTGCGCCCACTTCGCGTTGCTGTTGCAAATAATGTTGTAAATCAACTATTTTTTTGAAAATCCACATGGTTTTAAAATTCTTATATGTAATTGTTTAGGTATGCGGTTTAAACGAAGTTTAAACACCTTCTCGCTCCCTCTTTTAACAGGCGGCTCCGCAAAACTCTGCGGTAACTCTGCGAAACTCTGCGTTTAAAAAATAGCTCCGCGTTTCAGACCACCTAAACAGTTACTCTCACATTTTATACATTCTCACTTGCCGCCTCTTCGACGATAACACGAGAAAAGCGGAAGCCTTCATAAATGGCGATAGCGTAGAAAAAGAAATCCATGAAGTCGGTGCCGCGACTGGCGGCCATCCATAGGAAGTCGGGGTTGAAGAACATCGTTAGCCCTGTATAAAAATCAATTCCGTAGCT
>JBEEMU010000502.1:0-2748 GCA_041192485.1 Bacteroidota bacterium
TTGACGAAAGTAGAAAGTCCATCTAAAATTTTGCTGTTTTTGGCTCCTGACAACTTTGCTGCGGCAATTGCGCAACACGCATTGAATAAATTGTGGTCGCCGCGAATAGTGAGGTCGTCGGTTTCAAACTCTAAACCCATTATTTCTATATCGGAGTCGTCGTCGCGTAGGCTGTCGGCATAAATAGTGTGACGCTTCGGCTTCATTTTATCTTTTTTGCCTTTGAGCCACGTTTTCATGTTTTTATCATCTGCATTATAGATAAAATGGTCGTCTTTCGTCTGGCTGCGGATAATTCGGAATTTGCTATCAATATAGTTTTCTAATTTATAATCGTATCGGTCTAAATGGTCGGGCGTGATATTGAGCAATATCGCAATATCGGGTCGGAAGGTGTAGCAGCCGTCTAACTGGAAGCTGCTTATTTCTAATACATACCAGTCGTAGGTTTCGGTCGCTACTTTCCGCGCAAAACTGTAGCCTATATTGCCCGCAATTCCTACATTGAAGCCCGCCGTTTTCAACAGATGATACACCAAATTTGTGGTTGTCGTTTTGCCATTACTGCCCGTTATCGCCACTATTCGGGCATCGGTATAACGCGCCGCAAACTCTATTTCACTCACTATCGGCGTTTTTTGCTCGCGCAATTGCTTGACTATCGCCGCTTTATCTGGAATGCCTGGGCTTTTCATCACGACATCGGCAGTCAATATTTTTTCTCCGCTATGCCCGTTTTCCTCATAGTCTATCCCATGCTCTTCCAACTCTTTTTTATACACGTCTTTTATCGCTCCGCCGTCGGAAACGAATACCTCAAAGCCTTGTTTTTGGGCTAATATTGCCGTGCCTACACCGCTTTCGCCTGCACCGAGTATGCTTATTTTCATGTATGGTTTTTTATATTTTTTGAAATGTGGATAGTTTTTTTCAAACGTAATATTTTTAAAACGTAATATTTTTAAAACGTAGTGTTTCGTAGCGGCGAATTTGGTTGTAAGATGAAGTTCTGCTATTTTACAGCCTATTAACTACCCGTTCATAGCCGTCTATTAAACGCGACGCATGAAAATTAATCAATAAACCTAATTTACAGCCACTAAGACGCAGGTAAGTGAGTACTTGATGTTTGTAAGTTGGACTCATCTCCGTTACCGCTTTTAACTCGATAATTACTTTATTTTCTACTAAAATGCCAATACGATACGCTTTGTCGAGCTGTAATCCTTTATAAATAAGGGGCATATCTATCTCTTTTTGAACGGATAAACTCGCTTGCTCCAACTCGTAAATCAAACATTCTTGATAGGCTGACTCTAATAAGCCAACACCCAAAGTGGTATGCACTTTTATAGCGCAATCTAATACGATTTTTGAAATTTCGTTTTCGTGCATTTGTTATTTTTATTTTTATTTTATTTTTATTTTATTTTGAAAAATTGTTTTCACACCTATTTTATTAGAAATATCGGAGAGTTATTTTTTTAGGTGGCAATTCACATCGCGGGCTGTGGCCTTATGTGGTTCAATTTTACAAGCTGCTTAACTTTTCAACGTACAACCCAAAGGGAATAAATAAAAGCAAGTAAATTTGACTCTGCGAACCTCTGAGGAGCCTCCATCTAACACCACATTTAAAAATTTTGGCTGCATTTTTAAAAAAAACCTGCGTTTTAAAAAAACATCACCTAATTTTCAGCGTCACTACACTAATCACCGCCAGCACGATCCCGACGATAATAAAGCGCATCACGATTTTACTTTCGTGAATATTCGACTTTTGGTAATGATGATGTAGCGGAGCCATTTTAAACAAGCGATTTTGCTGCGCATATTCCAAGCCGTACTTTCTTTTTCTATATTTGAAAACCATCACTTGCAAGACGACGCTTAGGTTTTCTACCACGAAGATGCCGCAAAAAACAGGGATAAGCAGCTCTTTTCGCAGAATGATGGCGATTGCAGCGATGAGTGCGCCGAGCGTCAAACTGCCCGTGTCGCCCATAAAAACTTGGGCAGGGAAGGTGTTATACCACAGAAAACCAATACATGCGCCGATAAAACACGCCGTAAAGATGAATAACTCGCCGCTGTCGGGTATGTATAAAATATTTAAATATTGCGAAAAAACACTGTTGCCGCTCACGTATGCAAAAATGCCGAGTGCGCCGCCGATAACCGCACTCGTGCCTGCTGCAAGCCCGTCTATGCCGTCGGTCATATTTGCGGCATTGCTGACCGAAATAACGATGAGAATAACGAAGGGTATGAAAATTATCCACGCCCAATTGTTCGCGTTTTCCTTTATGAAAGGCAGAAAATAACCGTAATTCAACTCATTACCCTTCATAAACGGCACGTTCGTAAGCGGTGCTTTCACATACGCCCACGTTTTTACGCCGCCCTTTATCTCGTCTAATTCCGTCACCGTTTTCACCACTTCGTATTTATTTTGCTTGGCAATTTCGGGTTCTACGCGCACTACAACGTTTTTATTAAAAAACAAAACCGTTCCGATGATGATACCCAAACCTATTTGCCCGATGACTTTAAAACGCCCCTTCAAACCCTCTTTATCCTTTTTAAACACCTTAATATAATCGTCTAAAAAGCCAATTGCGCCCATCCAAATCGTACTAATTAGCATCAGAATAACATACACATTATTTAGTTTGCAAAACAGCAAGCTCGGTATAAGAATGCAGGCGATAATAATGATGCCTCCCATCGTAGGCGTGCCTTTTTTTT
>JBEEMU010000503.1:0-3076 GCA_041192485.1 Bacteroidota bacterium
CTGACGGGCGAAAATTGCGGGAAGCCAATAATGGCTTCATATTGTCCTACCGCTATATTGCCGCGCCACTTGGAGGGTGCGGCGGCTTCTTGGGCTTTCGCGCAATAGGCGAGTAGGAGCAACGAGATGATTGTTAAAAAACGCATTCTTTTTTTGTAAAATAATATGATAAAAAATTAGAAAAGACTTGGCGGCGCGGCTACTTCTTTGTGTAGGTCGGGCGAGTTGGCGGCAACGCTGTTGATAGCCGCATCTATCGGATAGATGCGAAGACTATTATTGGGCAGTTTTTTGAGTAAAGCGAGGGTGGTGCTTAGTTCTGTGTCTTTCCCGAGCCAAAGCTGCTGCTCTTCGGGCGAAGTGAGAATGACGGGCATACGGTCGTGTATTTCGGCCATGTCGTCGTTCGCATCGGTTGTGATGATAGCGAAACTGTGAACGAGCTGTCGGTCGGGGCGTTCCCAAGTGTCCCAGATGCCTGCTAAAGGCATGATAGCCGAGTCTTTGAGCATGATGCGATAGGGCAGTTTTTGCTTGCCATACACGCGCCATTCATAAAAGCTATCGGCTAAAACCAAACACCGATGCTGTCGCACGGGCATCCGAAACGACGACTTCGCCGAAATGCCTTCTGCTCGCGCATTGATGAGGTTGCCGCCGCCCACGGCTATCTCGCCCGACCAGTAGGGTATGAGTCCCCAGACCATGCGCTGAACCTCCGTCGGGCTATCGCTGGCAATGACGTAAGCCATATTCGTAGGCGCAACATTGTAATTAGGCTGTAAAACGCCCTGCACTTTTATCCCCAACTGCTTTTGGGTTTTCTCCTTAGAGGCGACAAATGAATAACGACCGCACATTATTTTTAGACTTTATATTTTTAGACTTTATATTTTTTAGACTTTATAGGTGCCTGCGGCAAAATAAACGCTATTATAAAACACCTCAAAACGTTGTATTTTACGGGGGTTTAAACTAGTGATTATTTATACTCTACCACTTATTTTACTCATACTACTTTTTTTTTTGGTAGAAACGCTGCTTTTTACCTTTTTTAGTTGCTTTTGAATGGTTCAAAAAAAGGTATGCGTTTCACTCCACAAACCACAATCCGCCTAAGCCATTGCGAAGTCTTAACTTCTAAAAGTCTAATGTTTTAAATCTAAAAGAAGTTTAGGGTCTGAAAATTGACGGTTTCCAAAAGCAATCATTCCGATAGGCAGGTTTGCCAATAATAAGAAAAGTAGCCCGCAACTTAGGAGTAAGGGAATAGAGAACGGCGAGAGAGCTGTGCCAACGGCTATCAGGAAAAAGAAGAAGAAAATACCCGTGCCGAAAATAGTAGAAAAGCCCGAAACCAGTCCCCAGTTTCTACTATATCCAAACATTTCGCAGAGTTCGGCGGGGATAGCAAAGGCGGCGTAAAGGCTCCAAAGGACATTAAGGAATGGAATTAGCGGCAAAATGATATGCAGAGTCGTCCACGAATCTGGCTTTTTCAAGATAAATTTCGCTAAGACCCACGAATTATAAAAGGGAATGAGGGCTTCCCACCATTTTCTCCCTACTTTCTCGAAAAGAACACATTGCGCTATCAATCCGAAGAGAGAAACCGCAATAGCCGCCAAAAGTACCGCCCCCAAGCCCGTAGGGTCAAAAGGGTGTAGCTGCGCGGCGGTTTTAGCTGTGTCTATAAAGAGGAATATATTTTGGAAAAGAAGCATAAGGAAACGGTTTTAAATGATTTACAGAAACCCAGAGAACGCCAAACCCATCGAAACTGGGGCGTTTTATTTAAAACGTTTTTCAATTTCATCGAGTTCAAAGATGGTGTAGCAAGCCATTCCGAAGGGCGATTTTTGCGGCGTATTGCAGGCGAATAGTTCGTCTATAAGGTGTTGCATCGCTTCGGGTGCGAGTTCTTGCTGGCGTTTGATACTGTTTTGTCGGGCTAAGGTTCGGGCTATATGCTCTCTGATGTCGAAGCCGAGTTCGTCGTTTATTTTATATTGCTCTAAGAGCTGCTCGATGAAACGCTGTTCGTTGAGGTGTTGAGCGAGGTCGGCAGGAACGCCCTGCACAACGAAGCTATTGTTTCCGAACTCGCGAATATCGAAGCCGATAGCGTTCACTTCATCGATGATGTCGCGTAGCAGTTCGGCATCGGCAGGCGAAAGCTCGATGTTTTTCGGGAAAAGCGACGACTGAATCCCGTTGTTTTGCACCGAAAAAATGTCTAAATACAGTTCGTATAAAATGCGTTCGTGTGCCGCTTGCTGCTCTAAAATAAGGAAACCCGACTTTATTTGGCTGATAATGTATCGCTGATGTAGCTGGTAGGGCGGTTTGTGCGAGCCTGCTTGCGCTATACTTAGTTGTTTCGCTGTGTTTTCGTCGGGTTCGCCGCCCAATTTGCTTCTAAAAGTCGGCGTTTCGTTAGGAATATTGTTTGAAAGGTTGTTTGAAATATTGTTTGAAAGGTTGTTTGAAAGGTTGTTTGAAAGATTGTTTGAAAGATCGTTTTCCGTCGTTTTCGGTTTTATTTTTTCGTCAAAACTTTCCAAGCCCTTGTATAAATCCTGCCAATTTTGCGCATTATTGCGTTCTAATTCGGAGGGTTCGGGTTTTCTGAAAATCAAATTATCGCTATTCGTATTTCCGCTTCCTGACAGTTTACTTTTGAAATTTCCGTCCAGTCCGCCGCCATTTTGCGGAGAGTTACTCAATTTACTATTAAACGATTGAAGCGCGTCGAGTTGCTGTTGCGATGAATTTTGGCGCAAAGCCACGTCAATAAAAGGGTTGTCGGCATCAAAATCCAAGGTAGGCATCACGCTATTCGTGCCGAGTGCAAAACGAGTAGCTACTTTGAGGTAATTATAAATCAGTTTTTCGTCGGCAAATTTGATTTCTTGTTTCGTCGGATGCACATTTACATCAATCAATTGCGGGTCTATTTCTATAAAAATAACGTATAGCGGAAACATATCGCGGCCAATAAGCTCTTCATAAGCGGCCATAATCGCATGATTGAGGTAAGTGCTTTTAATAAAACGCTTATTGACAAAGAAAAACT
>JBEEMU010000504.1:0-3912 GCA_041192485.1 Bacteroidota bacterium
TTTTTTCTTTATTTCTATAAAAAAAACACGCCTACCTGTCACTTTTGCGCTTATTTTGCTATTAGGAGGGTGTAAGGCTGCTAAAATATTTTATTTTCACAAAAAAACGCGCTGCTTTACGCTTTTTTCCTTACTTTTATGCGCGTATTCGTTTGTTTTTCATTTTTTAACCTTTTTATTTTTGTGGTATGAAATATTTGTTTGTTTGCCTACGCAACAGCAAAACCACTATACTGTCGTGCATTAGGCGAAAGAAAACCAAGCACAATATCGGAGCGTAAAACACCTTTTTCTATAAGTGTATCTGCTATTGCGAGTTCGGTATTATTTTGCTGTATCCACACCTTTTCACCGATAATATCAATATGTAGCACCGTATTATACGAAAATTGCTGCCCGCGCCAACTGATACACACTACTTGAAAATGATTATGCACCGTATCAATAATGAGTTCATCGCGCACTTCTACGTTTCCTATCGTTTTGGCAGAGGATAGCAAATTATGATATTCTTCTAATACGGATTGAATACGCGCTTGGTAGTTTTTCACTTTATCCATAAGGCGATTGTTTGATTTTGTGTGTTATAGCCAAATCAGGCATATATCACACTCTGCCATTCTAAGCGGAGCGGGTCGTGCGTTATTGTCTATCCGTCATTTTCTAAGGCGGTGCGTACAATATCGTGAAAAAGGTCTTTTTTCGGCATAGTTTTTTTTGATATATTGTGTGTTTTAATTTTCTCAAAGCACAAAGATACGCCTTTTTTCACATTTTCACAAAAAAACGCGCTGCTTTCCGCTTTTTTTCGTACTTTTAGGCGCGTATTCGTTTCTTTTTCATTTTTATAACGTGTTCAAAATATCATAAAATTCTTGTGCGTTTACAATATTCACTTTCGGAAAAGGGATTGCTTTTACCACATTAAAATGCTTGTCATTAGTTGCCAAATATTGCGCATTTGCGGCTATGGCACAATCCACAAATTTATTATCATCAGGGTCTTGATGGATAAGTAGCCAACTATAATAGCGCGTAATTTCTTCTACGTTGTTGAGGTTTTCCAAAAGTTCCATAAAAGTAGTCGCTACTTTTTGACCGAGTTGTTGTCCGATGATTTCCTCGTACTCTTGTAGTATTTCGCTCGTGACACACAACGTAAACGTACCCGCCAATAAATGCTGTACGACCCAATGCGTGGAAGATTTAGAGGATATAGAAACCCACAGTATATTTGTATCAATAACGACTTTCACTTGTCTATTTCGATGGGTTGATGCGTGTGTAGGGCGTGCGGTGATGCTCGTTTGTCAGACGCTCTGTGTCGGCTGTAGCCCAGCCTTTTTCGTCCCAAACCGCATCGGCTTCGGCTATCGCTTTTTGTGCGAAATACTGCACGAGCATTCCGCGCACTGCCATCAAATCCTCATCGGACACTTGGTGTGCAAACATTTTCAGCAGTTCTAACTGCAAATTGCTAAGGGCAGGTTTATTACTCATATCCGTTGTTTTTTTATTGTTTATTAAAATACAACACAAAGATACGTCTTTTTTCACATTTTCACAAAAAAAGGCACACTGTTTCCGCTTTTTGGCTTAGTTTTGCGCTCGTATTCGTTTGTTTTTTAAAAATATTTAAAAAAAATAGCGTATCTTTGCAGCGTCAAAGTGAGTCTGCGCTACATGAACGTCGGCTTTCATGCCGTGATGGGGTATCCCGTTTAGTGTAGAGAAATAAAAGGCGGGTCTGACCTTTGGCATTTTTTTAGCCGCAAAAACGTAGCAATACGTTTTTCCGGCTATTTTTATAGTTTATGGTCTGCGGTTAATGGGTTTTCGGTATCATAAACAGCGCGATTATCATAAAGGTCTATAACGGTTATTTTATCTTTCAGAAAGTTGTGATAGCGGATTTCGCCTCGTTCAAACAAGCCGTTAATGATTTTGTGTTGTAATGCACTTACCGCCTGCCGTATCGTATTTAAGGGCGCAGCAAACTCAACCATACCGAGCATAAACGCATTAGAAACGCCATTTGTGCCGATAATCGGTATTTTACCGTTATAAAACGTGGTATCGCCCGATTCGTCTAAAAAGAAAGTAGGGTTTTTATTAGACATCAAAGAAAGTATATTATTAAGGTGCAAAGGTACAACTTTTTCACAAAAAAACCACACCTACCTGTCACTTTTGCGCTCATTTTGCTATTAGGAGAGTGTAAGGCAAGTAAAATAACTTTATTTTCACAAAAAACGCGCTGCTTTCCGCTTTTTTCCTTACTTTTAGGCGCGTATTCGTTTATTTTTCATTTTTCAACCTTTTTATTTTTATCGTATGAAATATTTATTTGTTTTTTATATCATCGTTTTCAAATAAGTCTGCGTTTTAGTTACAATTGCTTTTTTGACAATCGTCCACGATACTTTTATAAACATTTTCGGGTCGGGGTCGGGGTCGGCATCGCCAAAATAAGTAAGGCTTTTTAGAATATGGAACATATCCACATTGGGTAGTTTTACTTTGAATAAATCTACTATTTCAGCCAAAGTATAGCGTTCTAAAATAAAATAGAGGTCGTAGAAATCTTTTTTTACGCCACGCCGCGATACGGCTAAAAGTTTCATAACTGCAATATTTTCTATAGAAACGAGGCACACACCTTCAATCTCTTTGTACTCTTGAACATAACCTTTTTTAGTATTGCCAAAGTGTCTGGATAGACTGTGTTTGTTTGTAACATTTGAATTTGGATTTTGGGACATTGAAAAACTGGCTGCAAAAATTGAGCGTCACACGGTCTAAATACCGTATTTGCAGGGCTTCTTTTTTAATGCGTTCTGCGCCGTAAAGCCGCATAAGTTCTACCCAGTCTGTGAGTTTACCACGCATCAGCACCCGCTCTACAATATAACGGCTATGCGTATTTGCGTCAAGCGATGTTTCTTCTATATCCCAAAACAAATTGGGCGAAAACGATAATTTATTAGACATTTAGCATTATATTGAATTGTACCGCACAAAGATACGTCTTTTTTCACATTTTCACAAAAAAACGCACACCTTTACGCTTTTTTACTTACTTTTGAGTTTTAAATGTTTTTGCCGTAGAAAAACAGCCTGTCGCCCATTTTCACTTGGAATAAAAAGCAAAATTCACTATTTACAGTCTATCTCTTGTTCTATCTGCCCTTGCCCATGACAATTTGAGCACTCATGGAAACTTGATAAACGTTTGTTTCCTTGGCAGTGTACACAGATTACTGGTTTATGATAGCAATTCAGGCATATATAATTTTTGTCTGTAAGTGCTTTTCCCTCACACCCAACACAAGTAGTAGTACCTTTTCCATTACAAGTTCTACAAATTTCAAATGTTTCTTGCATACCTGTGCCTTTACATAAACCGCAATCCACCATCTTTTTACATTTAGCATCTTTCAAATAAAACTCTTCGCTAAAATCGCCCTCCGTATTTGGAAATTGAACAGCATCGCTCTGTTTTTTATACTTATATACAACCTCTGCTTTCACACCTGCAAAAAAAGGTGATACCGTTTTTTTATCAGCAACAGTATTTAAATGTTTTATTAAAATTTCAGTATAATAGCTATAAAGATTACCGTCATGGCTTGTGTGACGGGCAGAGCTAGCAAAAAATGTTTTGGTATTGAGATATCCATCTGCCTTATCAGGTACGTCCCCTCCTTTCCCGCCGCCCTTTTTCCGAGGGGCTTTATCTCTTGTAGCGATGGTATCTGGTTTTGCATCAATATCATCGGAGCGACAAGCATCGATGACTAAAAGTGTTTTATTCAATCCATTAGGATTAAGCGTTTGTTTTATAGTACTTATACTTAGGTTTTTTTTTATGCTTTCATCATCTCTATCTGAATCTGTTAGCAATAGATATTG
>JBEEMU010000505.1:0-4422 GCA_041192485.1 Bacteroidota bacterium
GTCATAACGAGCTGTATGGTCTTTTTGCAACGCAGGTGCGTGATTGTTTTGGTAATATTGGAGCGTGTCCATGTCGGGGCAAAGATATTGTAGGCTATACGTTTCGCCGTCGTCTTCGGGGTCGGCCGGTATCACCAATTTTGACAAGCGGTTTTCTTGGAAACAACCCGTTGCCAAAACATCTGGAATATGCGTATTTGTCATCCATTCAAGCCAGTCCTCGTGCTTTTCATGGCTTATTTTCACGGTTACGTTATAAAGTACCAAAAAGTTATGATTTAAAATGTGATAAAAAAGCGTGTGTGCCTTAAGCTTGTTGCCCAATTGACCGCACAAAAGTAAGACAATTTTGCTACAAAAAATCTATAAAAAAATCTATAAAAAAATCGTACCGCTCCGCTTTCGCAACAAATTGCGTAGCAAGCTACTTTCGCTGCGGCAATTTGCCTACCGCGGAGAGGGCGTTGTGTGTCCTTGTTGCGGCGGACATTTCGCCGCATTTGCGCCCTTTGGCGTAGTTCCGCGCCCAAATGCGGCGTGTCCGCGTTGCGACAGCTTAGAACGACACCGTTTTTTGTGGTATTATTTGCAAGACCACACCGACTTTCTTCAACAGCCGCTTCGCGTATTGCATTTTGCGCCCGAAGCCGTTTTAGAGCCGCTTTTTAGAAAAAATAAAAAATGGAACTATCTCACCGCCGACCTTGTTAAAGGATTGGCCGATATTTCGTTCGATATGCAAGCAATTCCGTTTGAAAATGACACCTTTGACTTAATCATTTGCTCGCACGTCACCTCCTATATTCCCGACGAAGGCTTGGCTTTGCGCGAATTAAGCCGCATTTTAAAGCCGCAAACGGGCGTTTTACTCCAACTTACGCGCATACACAAACCCACCGAAAAAACCTTTACTGGCGGCGAACTCGATACCGAAAAACGATTATGTGTCTATGGTTTCGACCCGTATGTTCGCTGGGTGCATGGCAAGGATTACATTCAAATCTTAGAAAATAACCAACTCGATGTAAGCCCGATTGCCTATAATCAGTTTGGCGATGCGGCTTTCGCCCAAAAATACGGTTTTATCAACAGCGAAAATACTATTTTTGATGGCGAAACAATTTATTTTTGCAAAAAAAGAAGGTGAAAATTATTTTTATTTTAAAAAATAATTGTATCTTTGTATTTTTTTTGTAATTTTGCACGGTAAAAACACGTCACAACAATTCTATAAGTGCCTGCGGCAAAATAAACGCTATTATAAACACTTCAAAACGTTGTATTTTACAGGGGTTTAAAATAGTGATTATTTATACTCTACTACTTATGAAACTTACAGAAAACCGCTACTTCGCTCAGTTTCACGCTGCCACCGACCAAATTCACTTGTTTTAACATGATAAAAAGCCCATTGCGATACCCTGGCGGAAAAAGCAGGGCGGCAGATTTAATAGCTACGCTTATCCCCGAATTTGACGAATTTAGAGAGCCATTTTTGGGCGGCGGCTCTATTTTCATTTATGCAAAACAGCGTTTCCCTGACAAAAAGTTTTGGGTCAATGACCTGTATTTTGAATTATTTACCTTTTGGAAAATGGTGCAAAAAGACCTTGATGCCCTTATCCAAAAAGTATATGAATGGCGCAATCAGTTTCTTATTGGAAAGGAATTGTATCAGTTTTTAAATGAAAACTTGCTGAATTTCAATGATTTAGAACGAGCAGCCGCTTTTTTTATTTACAATCGAATTACATTTTCGGGGACAAGTTTAAGTGGCGGTTTTAGCGAAGCTGCTTTTACAGGGCGGTTTACCGAAAGCAGTATTCAACGGCTCTATCCGCTTGCAAACGTGTTTGACAGCGCAACTATTACAAACCTCGATTACGCTGAATTGGTAGAAAAAAAAGGCAAAAATGTTTTTATTTTCCTTGACCCGCCCTATTATTCGGCCACAAAATCGGCATTATACGGTAAAAATGGAAATATGCACAAGGCATTTGACCATGCAAAATTTGCCGAAAACATGAGAAATTGCCCCCATAAATGGCTGATAACGTATGATGATAGCGACTATATTAGAGAGCTGTTTTCATTTGCGACGATAAGACCTTGGGAATTAATGTACGGAATGAGAAATGTCGTGCAGGGTTCAAATCAAAAGGGCAAAGAGCTGTTCATTTCAAATTATTGACATAATCCGCGCCTTTATAGGCTCTTAAGGAACGTGTAAATGATAATCTGGGCAGGTTTTGCGAAGGATTTTGGTGGGAAGCAAGGCAAATTTTGAGTTCAACGCAGCACGCTCCACGAAATGACGAATTTTTCCGCATATCAAACTAAAGCCTAAGCGAACAAGGTTAATATATTATAAAAATAATAATATCATAATATGTTGATTATCAGCGTATAAAAAGCTGTTCGCCAGAAAATTTTCAAATTCAAAAAAGTTTCAAATTCAAAATAACAATATCATGTTAAAAAACAGTATTCTCGCTTGCGGCTTGCTTTTATGCAGCCTTTTTGCGCAAGCCACAACTCACATCATCGGTTTTGGTGGAGCTGCAGGGCTTACCTACACGCCTTCCACCTTGAACGTTGTCGTAGGCGATGTCATACAATGGCAAGGCTCGTTTAGCGGTCACCCTTTGCAATCGACGAGCGTACCCGCAGGTGCTGCCGCTTTTTCAAACTCGGTGGGCACTAGCTTCAGCTACACCGTAACGACGGCAGGCAACTACGCCTACAAATGCACGTTTCACGCAGGCGCGGGTATGACGGGCAGTTTCACGGCAACAGTTGCAACGGCAACCGAAGCAACGATAGACGATGCAGCCATGCAAGTTACGGTGCTTGACGGCGGCAATAGCCTGCAACTACAATCGGCAGCTACAACCGAAGCTACCGAGCTGCAAGTTAGTAACCTTGCAGGACAAACCGTTTTGACTGCCATGCTTGAAAGCGGTAGCACCGAAACACGCATCGACCTTCAAAACCTGCCACACGGCGCGTATGTCGTGACGGTTTGCACCCGCAAAAAAACGTTTTTATTGCGTCGCAAATTTTTGAAATCGTAAGGTAAAAGCTGCAAGCACTGACTGCTAAAAATACGAATTATTTTAGTAAACTTAGTAGTCGGTGCTATGCCGCTTATTATAAAAAAAAGCACACCTTTGCACTTTGCACTCCCCTTTGCACTTTAATATGCAACCTTTAAATATACCAACAAAGCGGCTGACTATACGGCATCTTGTAGAAACCGACCTCTGCGCTTTTCACGGTTATCGCTCAAACCCCGAGGTCACGAAATACCAAGGTTTTGATGTCATGACGATTGAGCAAGCTGCCGAATTTATTAAAAACAACGCGCCAAAACAATTCGGCGCACCTGGCGAATGGGTGCAATACGCCATCGAATGCCTCGAAACGCAAACGCTCATCGGCGATTGTGCGATTCAATTAGACAAATACGACCCGCGAATTGCCACCGTAGGCATCACTATTTCGCACCTCGACCAACAAAAAGGCTATGCCAAAGAAGCCTTGCTCGCGATACTTAGCTTTCTATTTGATACGCAAAATATACACCGAGTAGTGGAAACGGTAGATGCCGAAAACACAGCGTCTATTAATTTACTAAAAAGCACGGGTTTCAAACAGGAAGGGCACTTTATTGAAAATATATTTTTCAAAGGTGCCTGGGGCAGCGAGTATCAATACGCGCTGTTGAGGCGCGAATGGAACTAATTTTCATCTCTTCCACTATTTCATCTTCCAATATCCAAAAAAATAAACAAATTATTAAAGCCCACGAAAAATAAGATAAGCGAGCTTGATGTACAAAACTTACCGCAAGCCGCAAAAATGGCGTTTATTCATAAAACAATTGATTGGGAATATCAAAAAAGTTTGTTAAATCAGTTTAATTCTAGTGAAAGCAATATCTTATCGGTTGCGAACAATCAACGTATTTTGAATCATTTTTTATTTGGACAAGATAGGGAGTTTGAAGATGTAGATATTATGAAACGCCCAAAAACTTATTTTCCGCATCGTACCAAAACATCTTTTAATTATAATGTCGGGTCGGATATAAAACTTGAATTAACCAATATTCAAATAGAGGTTGATTTAACAATTGAATGGCAAGGGATAATTGGCGTTTTTGAAGGTAAAAATGGTAAACCAGATAGTTTTTCGATTTATCAATTGTATCACCCATTTTTGTATTATTATAACGCTAATAAACAACCTACATTAAATGGCAAAATTAAAGAAATATTTTGTGTATATGTTGTACGAGAAAACACAAAAAAGGGTAACGTTTTGAAACTATGGTCATATACATTTACCGACCCTTTAGACATCACTACAATTAAATTAGTCAAATCAACTGCATATAATCTTATCAACATCTAAAAAATG
>JBEEMU010000506.1:0-2747 GCA_041192485.1 Bacteroidota bacterium
GTGGACTTATCAACCATAAAAAATACTACTTCGTTGCTGTATCGTATGCGTATAATAAATATGCACCATTTGATGAAGCTACCCGCACCGGACAAAGCAAAGAATATTTGCAAGGTCGCAAAACAAGTAATGCAGTAGGTATTCCACGCCGTCCAGCGTCCGAAATTTTAGGTGCAAACCTGATGGCTACCTATGGCGATGCCCCTGAAATTACGCGTTTAGATGGCAAAGGTAGCAACAGCAGCTTCTTAGATTGGTCCGCCGAGTCGATTAAAAACTTAGAAGCTAAAACCTTAGCGGGGCAAGACTCTATCAATGAAATAACTTACAAGCCAGGTTATGGCCCGATTGCGGTAAAAGTATATGACCCGTATATGGTGAAAGGAGGACAATACATCGTTTCTGTTGGCCGTAACTGGAAAGGCAACACTAATATGCCACTGCCTGCAAATACGACCATTTTAGCAGACTCTGCTCGCTGGGAACTGAAAGATGCAAATGATGCAAGCAAACGTTGGGTTTCTTCGAAAACATTAATAGCCAATAATGACCAATTAATTCCCGATTTGGGTATTTCTGTGCGTATCGGGCAACCATCAATGCCAGGCGACCTTTCGGTAATAAGTTCGGATAATGGCTATACAGGTTCCGATATTACCTATACTGATAATAGCAAACAATGGTTTGGTGCGGTAAACGACGGAATGCAAGGACCACCACTTGAGTTTACTAATTATTTGAGAACAGGCAATTTGGAAGAAGACCAAGCATTTGACCCGAAAGAGGTGTATTCTAAGGTGTTAAATGGCTGGTTTGCGCCTTTCAAGTTGTGTAACTGTCGCGCAGCGGTAGGAACAACTCCTTACTCTTCGCCAGGTTGGACGATGGCAAGCCCTGCAACGCTTTGCGATGCTTATATTCAAAAAACAGCAACTGCAAAAGTTCGTTTTGGTAACTTGAATAATGTTGATATTGTTTTAACCCCAAATAAAGCGCTTTGGAGCCGCTGTGTGGTGGTAGAAACATCGGGTAAAGTACAAGATGCAAGTGGGTTGCTAACAGAGGGTGCAGCAAAACAATTTGACCTACGCGGACACGCATCAGTAGATAAAAATGGTAAAGCTGATGGCGATGCAGGTTATAATGCAGCGGAGGTAGATGCAACAACACCGGACGGCTATGGCTGGTTCCCTGGCTATGCCGTTGATGTAGAAACAGGAAAACGCTTAAATATCTTCTTCGGCGAGTCATCAATTTACGACGGTGTAAATATTGCACCTGGTTTCCGTGGCGATATTCACACTGGGGCGGATATGCTTTTCAACCCATCTACCGATGCCTTCGTTGGCGATACACCACAAGGTTGGGAAAACCTCGGACTCGGCGGTTTGCATAATATCTATGTAACCAATGATCGTTATGATGGTTGTAAAGACTATAAAGTCAAAAACTTGCAAAGTTCAGTCAAGAAATCAAATTTCTTGAAAAATAAAATCACTTGGACTTCTATCGTTTTACCAAAAATGGATATGAAATCAGCAGAAGAAGGTCTTATTCCGACAGAAACACGCATCAAATTGCGTGTAGCAAAAGCGTTTGAAACAAAAGAAGGGACAAATTCTAATAACACTTATCCGCAATACGGCTTCAAATTAGATAAATTTGCGCCAACCGTAGCAACAGAGGAATCGAGAGCGGAAGCATTAAAGGAAATCAACGTCGTACCAAACCCTTATTATGCCTACTCTTCTGACGAAGCTCGTGAATTGGATAATGTGGTGCGCTTGACGAATCTTCCTGCAAAATGTACCGTGACGGTTTACTCCTTAGATGGCAACGTAATTCGCTCGTTCACACGCGACGAGCAAGAGAACAGCCGCGAAGGCAGTCGTCAAATCAATTCTTATTTAGAATGGGATTTGAAAACCAGTAAAAATATCTTGATAGCAAGCGGTGTTTATCTTATTCATGTAAACGCACCAGGTGTTGGCGAACGCACTATCAAATGGTTCGGCATCATGCGTGCTTTAGATGCTCAACGTCTGTAAGGAGGCTAAATTCCATTTATTTATAATAATGTTATCTAAATAGCAGTACTTCAAACCTTACGGGTTTTTGAAACCTGCAAGGTTTGAAAGTACGCTAATTCCTATTTATTTAAAAAAACGCATCATTAATCTTGCAATCAAAATATGAAACAATATAAACATATCGTAGGAACTTTAGCTTTAGCTTTCGGGATGGCAGCAAGTGCTTTTGCGGGCAACCCTGACCGTCAAGGCGAAGCAGGAGCTTACGAACTTACAATCAACCCGTGGGCGCGTGGGGTGGTCTTCGTCAATTGCTCGAAAGCAGTAGGCGTGGAAGCAACCTACCTCAATCCAGCAGGTGTCGGCCGTATTATGGGCAGTTCGGAACTGCTTATTTCGCGCACAAACTATTTGCAAGGCACAGGCATTGGCATCAATGCAGGCGGCTTTGCAATGAAGCTAAACGAAAATAGCGCGTTTGGCATCTCGTTAATGTCTATGGACTTTGGCGATATTCAGGTGACAACAACCGACCTTCCAGAAGGAACAGGCGGCACATTCTCGCCATCGTTTATCAATATCGGCGCAACGTATTCTTATACGTTTGAAAAACACCTTTCGGTGGGCATTACCGCTCGCTCGGTGAGCGAAACAACGTCTAACTTAACCGCAGGCGGTTTGGCATTAGACGCAGGCGTACTTTATACTACAGGTGTG
>JBEEMU010000507.1:0-10651 GCA_041192485.1 Bacteroidota bacterium
TGGCGTTCGGCTCTGGAATTCTACCAAATTGCCGCTCATATTGCGCGATATTTTCCGATAAGGCGCGTAGAATATTTTTTGCATTTTGCGGAGCCAAAATGATACGAGCGCGTACCTGTGCGTTCGGCGCGTGTGGCATCAATTGAATAAAATCTAAGACAAATTCGGACGGCATGTGCGAGATGCCTGCATGGTTGCAATAATGCCCGACGGCGACTTCTGTCGATATTTCTACGTTGATTTGTGGTGGTTGATTATTCATTTTTTTAAAAAACAGGGAATTGATTGATAAGTATATGCGTTAAATTTATGTATTCAAGGTATGCCCCGAATAAGGGGTTATAACCATTAAAAATAGATATTGCGGCAAAGATACGAATTTTACGAATTTTTTGTACCATTTATAGCAATAGTAAGCGTATCTTTGCGAAATGATAGTGAATCAGTACTTTTTAAGTCAGTACTTTTTAAGTCAGCACTTTTTAAGTCAGCACTTTTTAAGTAGTACTGTATAAAATAATCGCGGTTTTGACCCCATGTTAAACGGGGTGCCTTTGGGTAATGATAACCATGTTTATTTTGCCGCAGGTGCTTACATTCTTAAATACAACTATTTTATGCAAAAAAATGCCCTTTCGGTGGCCATTCTCACCTATAATAGCCAACAGTATTTAGCGACTATTTTAGGGAAATTAACGGGCGTTGCCGACGAAATTCTGTTGCTCGATAGCGGCAGTACCGATGAAACGATGGCTATTGGTCAGCGATTTGGCTGCGTTTTGGCGAGGCGAAAATTAGACGATTTTAAAACACAACGACAATATGCACTCGATAGCTGTGCTTACGACTATGTGTTGATGATTGATAGCGACGAAATTCCAAACGAAGCCTTCGTTTTGCATTTGCAAACCCTTAAAAAAACAGGATTTGCCCACGCAGGCTATACCCTAGAACGGCATTGGAACGTCTTGGGCAAAAGCGTAGCAAGCATTTATCCCGTTGTAAACCCCGATTTTCCGCTCCGACTCATCGACCGCCGTTGCTACAATTTTAAAACCTGCAACAGGGTGCATGAAGAGCCGCGAGGCACGGGCAGCCTTAGCAAATTAAACGGGGCAGTACAGCATATTACCTTCGAAACCGAAGCCATTTTACAGCAAAAACTACACCGTTACACGGATATTGCGGCGCAAGACCTACTCGATAGGTGTAAAAATAGGAGCAGTTTAAAGCCTTCTATTAGCAGTTTAAAACCTTATATTAGTGCGTTTGCCGCTTTTGGTAAATGGTTTTTTTTCAAAAAAGGCTGGAAAGACGGTCTTACTGGCATTCGCTTGGGCTATTATGCAGCTCAATACTCGTTTTTTAAATATAAAAAAGCAAAACAAATCTTGGAAAGTGATTTTAAATAAGTAGAACAGTTAGGCATTACAGGATTTAACACGGATCTGTTTTGTTTCCTTAGCTAATCACAGCACCAATTTAAACTACAAATTCCTAAAAAATGGGTTACTTTCCCGCTCTCGCCCGATAGTTGTGGAGCTGCCATGCCCTGCATACACTTTTGTGGGGTCGGGCAGGCTAAAAAGTTGTGATTCGATAGATTCTATTAGTAAAGCGTGATTGCTTCCCGGAAAATCGGTGCGGCCTATTGCGCCCGCAAAAAGCGTATCGCCCGCTATCAGAAACGCGCTTTCGGCGCAATAAAAACAAAGTGACGCAGGCGAATGTCCTGGCACAAAAAGCGTTTTTAAAACGGTATCACCAAACGTAATTTCGGTGTTTTCGGCGATAAATAAGGGTTGAAAAGCGGGTAACTGAAACGGAATGCCGAAGCGACCAGCCGATTCTGCGCCGCGCTGCCAAACGGGTTGTTCGCCTGCGTGCATTTCGGGTAACAATCCATAAGTATCAAACACCCATTCGCAGCCAAAAATATGGTCGAAATGAGCGTGTGTGAGCAGGCAACGCACCAGATTTAGTTTTTTCGCCTTGATAAACTGCGCTATCCAGCGTTGTTCATGCGTTTCATAGCAACCTGGGTCTATTATCACACAATCGCCCGAATTGTCGTATAAAATATAGGTGTTTTCCTGCACAGGGTTTACACAGAAAGTATGTACTGTTGTCATTTTTCTTATTTTTGTGCAATGTTTACCAATCGACGAGCTGCCGTACTTGCGTTTTCGGCAATAACGGTTAAATTGTGGTGTTTGATAGACGCAGGTTGTGGGTCTATATAGAAAACGGGGCAATCTTGCGGAATGTAATCAATCAAGCCCGCCGCAGGATAAACCTGCATAGACGTGCCAATAATCCAAAATTCATCGGCGGTAGCGGCAATTTCGGCGGCTAAGGGCAGCTTAGGTACGCTTTCGCCAAACCACACAATATGCGGACGCAGTTGCGCTCCTTTCGGGCAAACATCGCCGATATTCAAGTCGTTTTGCCACTCAAATACCTCGTTAGTGCGTGTACTTCTCACTTTTAGCAACTCGCCGTGTAAATGCACCACATTCGTAGAGCCGCCGCGCTCGTGCAGATTATCCACATTTTGCGTGATAACGGTTACTTTATGTGTTTTTTCGAGGTCGCCCAAGGCTATATGCCCATCATTTGGCGCAACAGTGTGCATTTGAGCGCGGCGCAAATTGTAAAAATCCAGGACTAATTTGGGATTTTTGCGGAAGCCTTCGGGCGAAGCAACATCTTCTATTCGATGGTTTTCCCAAAGCCCATTCGAATCGCGAAAGGTAGAAATACCGCTTTCCGCGCTTATACCTGCCCCGCTTAAAACGACGATATGTTTCATTTTTACTATTTTTTTAATTAAATAATTACGTTTTCTTTTGAATAAAATCCTTCCAGTCTTTAAAGCGAGTGCCGCCGAGGTTCATATTCGTTTGGTAATAATGACAAACGGCAACGCCGAGCGCGTCGGTAGCGTCGATGTAATCGGTTTGTATTTGCTTGCCGAAGGTCTGCGAAAGCATAGCGGCTAACTGCTCTTTTGTTGCGTTTCCATTGCCCGTCACCGACATTTTCACCTTTTTCGGGGGATACTCGTTGATGCTCAAACCCGCTACCAAGCCCGCCGCCATCGCAACGCCCTGCGCTCGGCCAAGTTTGAGCATTGTTTGTGCGTTTACGCCAAAAAATGGAGCTTCTAAGGCCATTTCTTGCGGCTCGAAGTGTTTGATTATCTTCTGCATATTTTCAAAAATCTCCTTCAATTTATCGGGATGATTATCTATTTTATCCATTTTCAACACATCGATGCCGATAATTCGCAACTGTTTATTCACTATTTCAATGACCGCGTAGCCCAAAATATTCGTGCCTGGGTCTATGCCGATAATGCGTCGTGTGGGTAGGTGCATTTTTTTAGTTTAAATTTAACTTGACGTAAATAAAAAAGCCAAGGCCTTTAAAAGGCAAAGTTTGGGAACCCTCCGAGTCATTCTACGCTCAGACCTCACCATTTACCAGCTCGTTTAAAAAAACATATATATAAACAAACATAAACTAATCACCTCTGCCACATTGGAACAGTGATGATTAGTTTAAGTAGTAATGTATAAATAATCGCCACATTGAACCTTTCGCAGAATTACCGCAGCCTTTCGCAGAGCGGAGGTAAAAAAAGGACGGAATAAGAGGACGGAATAAGAAGACGGGAAAAAAGGACGGAAAAGGCGTTTAATCTTCGTTTAAATCGCAGACCTAAACAACTACAGCATAACGTCTGTGCCAGTCTGTGACCAATCTCTAAAATCCGTGTTAAATCCTGTAACGTATAAAAGTTACTTGGCCACTCCTGCCAAAACAGCTTGTTGTTCAATCTCCTCGATTTTCAGTTCTTTGCGTCCGTCGCGGTTGATGATAGTAGAAGCGGCTTGTTGCGTAGAAGCCAGCTGAATATCGTGAATACCGACGTGTTCGGGCGTATTGATAAGGAATAAAATAGATTCTGCGACATCGCGAGCGGTAAGCGGTTGGAAATCGTCGTAGATAGCGGCTTTTTCTTCGTTGCCGTCGAAGCGGACTAAGGCAAATTCGGTTTCTTCTACATGACCGGGCGACACGCTGCTTACGCGCACATTATGCGTATGCAGGTCGATGCGCATCGATTTGGTGAGCGCATCTACAGCGAATTTGGTGGCGCAATAAACATTTCCACGGTAATAAACCTCTTTGCCTGCCAACGAGCCTACATTGATAATGTGACCGCTTTTACTGGCAACCATTTGCGGTGCTACGGCGCGGGTGACATAAAGCAAGCCTTTGATATTGGTGTCAATCATGCTATTCCAATGATTGATGTCGCCCTCGTGGATAGGCGTTAACCCTTTTGCTAAACCTGCATTATTTAATAAGACATCTATTTTCGACCATTCGTTGGGAAGGCTGGCAACGCCATCGAAAACGGCTTGCGCATGACGCACATCAAAGGGCAATAAGAAGACTTCGGTGCTGTAACGCTCTTCTAATTCTGCTTTTAAAGCGTGTAATCTATCGATACGGCGGCCGTTTAAGATGAGGCGGAAGCCGTTTTTGGCTAATAAGCGAGCCGTTGCCAAGCCGATGCCCGACGTTGCGCCTGTAATAAAAGCGACGACATTCCGCTTCTCTACCTTCGGTTTTGGCGTAAGCATGGCTATTACTTGCTCGGCTTCTACGTCAAATAAGGTATTGTGTTCGGGAGTGTGCAGCGAATTGTCGAGCAAAACGGCATCTAAGTAGTATTTGCGAGCGCGTTCGGGTTCGCTCAACTCTGTTTGATATAGTTTGGCGAGTTCGAGTACAGCTTGCTCGTTCGTTGGCTCCAAGCGAATAGCCATTTTATAATGGCGACGGGCGCGCGTATAGCGTTTGAAAGAGTATGCTAAAAGTTTGCCATACAAAAAGTGCATATTGGCGTGGTTCGGGTTCAGCTCCAAGCCGCGTTTGAAATATTCGGCGGAAATAGTGTATTGGCGCGGAAATAACCGATGCACAATGCGCCCTAACCGATAGTATGCCTCCGAATTATCGGGGTTAATCGTTAATATTTTTTCGTAATAATTTTTTGCGCCAAGCGAGTCTTTATCTGTCGTTTCTATGATGTGTCCGAGTAAAAGGTAGGCTTCTTCAAGTTTACGATTATGGTGTATTGCGTCTTCTAAACAATCTTTTGCGCGTTCGCTATCGCCATCTTCTTCATAAAGATATTTTGCATAAGCAAATAATACCGCCGAATCGTTGGGCGACTGCGCTAATTTGCGCTCTAAATCGAGGCGATTCGGGCTTGGTTCCACCGCTTTTGCAGCTTCTTTTTCAAAAGCATTTTCAGCAGTATTTTGGGTTTGCAGGACGGCTTTCGGTGCGTTTACAAAAATCGGAACAGCCGTTTTAGCCGTTTTTTCTTCTATGATGTTCGATACAGCGACGCTCGATACAACGACGCTCGATTCAACGATGTTCGATACAACGATGTTCGATACAACGACGCTCGATTCAACGATGTTCGATACAACTTCTGGTTGCGGCGTTTTTATACTTTCGGCAACAGGCGGAGCTATTTCTTCTATTCTTTCTACGACGATAGCGGCAATCGGCTCGGGTTGTTTTTCTATAATAGGCGGATTCACGACCAAATCTTTTACTTTCGGAATTTCTACTTTCGAAATTTCTACTTTCGAAATTTCTACTTCTTTTTCGGTGTGCTGAATGACATCTTCCAATTTCGGGAGCATATTAATACCCGGAATAGCATCGAGTACGGTGGCTTCAACGTCCGCCTCTTGCTCTGGCTCGGCTGTTTCTTGGTCTTCGGCTATACTATCCAGCACATCGAGCATTCGTTTGTCTGACGAAGGTTCGGCGATAGGAGCAGTATCTATAATCGGCGATGAAACGATGTTTTGTGGCGTATAAGCGGTGTTTATTACGCCAACATCGCCCGATAGTCCGCCTTTTTCATAAAGAACGCGGTATTTATTGTCCACCAAAATTTCTTGTGGTGTGTAGCCAGAGTTGCGAACTAAGCGCAAGAAGGCGGCTATTTCGTTTGAAATATTGCGTGAAATGACTACGGCGCGGTCATAATCCTCTACACGGTCGGCGGGGACGTTCCACTTGTCTTTGCGCAAAGAAAGGTAAGTATCTGTCCAGAAGTTTTGATACTGAATAACAATGCTGGAACGGTCCAAATCTAAGCGGTAAGTTGCGGGTTCTTCGGTGGCGTTAGGAGCTTTCACATTATCCGTCAATACGGTGACTAAACGGCCTGTTGGCTCTATTGCTTGCGCAAGCGACAACATTCCTTCCATATTTCGGGGGGCTTTCAAAAAGTTTTCGCTCAAAAGCAAGAGCGTCAAACTGCTGCGATTACTGCGCATTTCGTCGAGGAAAGCAGCGCGATTAGGCGATGCGTCGGTAACGGCCACAATGTCGAAGGGCGAGCGTGCTAAGTCGTCAAAAATGTGCTTGGCAGCTTCATGGTTTTCGGTGGAATAGACTAAAAATAATTTCATACGATGGTAGCTTATAACTGAATTTTTATATGAATTTTAGATGGATTTTTATACGAGTTTATATGAAGTAAATTGAATTTTTATAATAGACGTAAAATTACGGCATTTAGGTTGTTTGTTGTTGCATTTTATATACCTTTTTTTTATCATAAAATAAGGAGATATTAGTTACGATGCAAAAACAGTACCTTTTTATATAATTTATACAATTTTATATGCAATAGTTTCGGTATTTTTGAAAAAATGACAAAAAAGCCTGTTAGAATGTGTTTATAGCTTACTTAAAAACAGCGACAGTCCTTCGTATTTAGCCGCATCGAGTTCGTAGCTTATATATTTGGTATAATAGTCGTGTAGCGAAAAAGTGGGGTCGGGCGAGGGTATCAGCTGGCAGAGTTGCGGAATATGCGCCAAACCGATGCGCATGGCTTCGTTGAAATTTTTAATAAAATCATCTTCTACTTTTTTCACACTCGCCCACACGGCAAATACAAACGGCAAGCCCGTGTGATTTTGCCACGCTTCGGCCAAATCGTAGGTGTATTGATAGCGGCCTTCCAAGCCGAAGGTTTTGTCGCCGATAAGCACTGCACCGACCGTTCCGCCGATTACGGGCGCGGTTGTAGCGTCGGTTGGTAAAAAGCTCACTTGGTGTTGCCAGTATTCCTGCAATAAAATTTGCGCCAAGCGAACCGACGAGCGCGAGTGGAAATCTAAATATATATGCGTGAGTGTTTGCAACGGCACGTCGCTATAAATGCAAACCGTTTTTACTGCGCCGACTGCGCCGATACAATAGTCGCTGACAATTTGATAGTTCGGCAAATCGGGCAAGGCACCGACGGGTATCAAGCCCAAATCGGCTTCGCCCGACAGTAGTTTTTGGGCGCAAACCGACGGAATATCTAAGCTAATTTGCAGTTTACTATCCATTTCGGTATGAAAAATACCGTATAAAAGGGGTTTGGTATTCAAGTAAGAAACGGCGGTGATGCGCATAACTGTTTTTTAAAAAAATGACTGTATTTTATTGCTCTATTCATAACGTTTTAGCCCTTGAATTAGTTTATATTAGTTTATATCCTATAATTATTGAAAACCTGCATCTTGTCTTAAAAAACAAGATGCAGGTTGTTTTGTAACTGTTTAGGTTGTTTTTTAAATGGAAATTAGGTTGTTCGTTATTTGAGCGTTATCTTTTTAGGCGGCAATTCACAGCGTGTGGTCTAGGGTATATTCCCATTCGGGCGATAGATTAAAACATATAAACAGCTATTTTCAATTTTGAACCACATACGGCTCTGTTTATTTAAAATCGTTTCCTTACCATTTTTTCTTGTTTATTCAAATAGTCCATATTTATTAAAATAGCCATATTTAAAAAGAAAAAAGAGCCTAATTTATCGGTTTCAACCATGTCATTTATCAATAAAAAGCCGATGGCGATGACCTGCGAAAGCGCGGCGATTAAGACGATTTGACGGCGATTAGTATCGGTAGTTTGATGATAAATGCGTTCACTTTGCAGTAAAAAGATGAAAATAAGTGTGGTAAAAATAAGGAAACCGGGAACGCCCTGCTCCACTGCCATTAGTAAAAAATAGCAATGCACGGTTGATTTCTCGTCGTTTACACTCACATACGTTCTAAAACTGGCTAAACTATATTTTTTATAAAAAGTATAAAAACAACTTGGACCGAAGCCAAAAAACGGTTTTTCGCCTACCATGCGTCCGCCTGCCACCCAGCGATTGACGCGCTCCATCGTGGAAATGTCTTTTCCCGCAGACGTTGCAGCCACTAAATCGTTAAAATTTTCTTGACTAACCGTTGTTTGAAAATCGGGGGCTAATTTTAAAAAATTATTGTCATAAACTAAATAAGAAATGCCTATAAATGCAAAAAAACTGATGGTGAATAGCGTGATTTTCATGAGTCGCCAGCGTATGACCCAGTAAGCCCCAATGCCCAAAATGATAGAGATATAAGCGGCGCGTGTGTAGGAAAATTGCACACCTATAAAGACCAGTAAAATGGGCAAAAGCCAAAAAAGGCTGCCCCAAAAACTTTTTGGGAACCACTGTTTGGCATACCACAAAAGCGGCAAACTGATAGAAAGCAAGCCCGCATAATTCACATGATTGCGGTACCAAGGGCGCAGCGCAGGATTGATAGCCTCGAACGCAAAACCCGTTGCGCCGTGCCGCACTAAAGCCCATAAAATAGTGGCTATCAGAATGGGCATATACGACCAATAAAACCATTTTATAGATTTTTCGTCGCGCAATATCTCTAAGGCAACCCAAACGAAGGTGACGATATACCAAAACTTTGCTAACATCCATTTCAGCGACAAAATGGGCATTCCCGAAAGGTAACTGGCGATGCCCGACCAGCAAAAGTGCGCTAATAAGGCTAATAAAATCGGGTGTTTCGCGACCTCTAATAGGCGTAGCCCACGCGAATTAGACAGCATTTGTGCTAAAAAAACGAGCATCAAGCCGACGGTAAGCGGCTCGCTTGGCAAATCGGTGCCGAGCGAAGGCGTAAAATTAAATTCCATCGACATTGGCAGTGTAGCCAATAATATATAGAAAATTTTGCTATAATCTACAATTGCTTGAAAAACGACTAATAAACCAAACGGAATAGCCAATAATAGTGGCATTTGAAAACCAACGGCCGCCGACACACAAACCAAAACAATAGCCGCATACGCCCAAAACAGGCGACGCAAATTACTCTCGATGAGGTGTTGTGCAATAGGTATCATGCGTTAAATAAGGAAGGGCGAATTACCCGTTTTCTTTTGGCGAATATTCGGTGATGGCTTTCCAGTCGATGGTGCTGTATTGTTCAAATAGTAAAATGCCGAGAACGCTTAAAAGCAAGGAGGCAAAGCCTGCGCCTACAACGATGACGGAGCGGACAGGGCGGCTTTTTACCTGCGGTTTCACGGCGCGTTCTACCACTTGTATCGTTTGAATATCGGCGTTTAGGGCGGCTTTTAGGTGCAAATAAGTGTTTTTGTCCAAGCCCATTTGTTCGGTTATTCCGCCGCGTATAGCGTCGTACGCGCCTGCGGTGTATAGGTTTTCGATGATAGAAGCGAGCGAGTCGGCCGATAGCTTGTTGGCGCGTTGCAACATACCGAGTTGCGCTTCGGCCGTCATGCCAGGCGAAGCCTGCGACAATAGTTCGCGGCGCAGAGCAATAGACGGGTAGCGATAGCGGCGATTGATTTTATTGATAGCTTTCGAAAGACTGTCTCTGTCATTTCCGGCACGCGCCATTGTTTTTTCAAAAGCTGTTGCCATCGCTTGCAAGTTTGCGATGGACAAACTTCGGTCAATTTTAGCAATTTGCTCGACGGCAGCGTTCGCAATATCGGCGGCGAGTTTGGGGTCGGTGTCTTCTACTGCTACCTCCAAGCCGCCGTATTCGTCTTTGCTGATGCTATAATTTTTAGAAAATTTCAAGCCGATATAGTAGGCGGCGCGGTCGCCCGTCGAATCGATGCCATAGTGTTTATACAGCCCGAATTTGGCGATTAAATAGCCTGCCAACTCGCCCGAGCCTGCAATATTTTGCAAACGGTCTAAGTCGTCGCTCGTACCGAACGGAATATTGCCGCCGCCGCCGTTCGTAAAAATCATGTTAGGCATGGTTTGCGACGGGTTCGACGGGATAAATTTACTAAAAGCCTTATAATAGTTTGGTAAAAAAAGACTGATTACCGCTGCAAGGACGATGGCAGCAATGCTCACTATTATCAGCGGCTTTCGCCAATGATAAATAGTTTTGACGAGGCTCAATAACGAGGTATCGGTAGAGGTCATATTCTTTTTTGATAGAAATTGACCGCAAAGGTAGCAATTTTGCTCGTAATTATTTACTAAAATAGTTTTTTACTTTTTTTAGACCAATTTTTAGGTAGGTCTTGAAAAATTAATTACCTTTGTGCGGTCAAAATTTCCTAACAATCAAAATACTTAAATAGAATGTCCTCATTTAAAGACAAAATAGACATAGAGCATTTGCCGCAACACGTTGCTATCATCATGGACGGCAACGGCCGTTGGGCAAAACAACGCGGGCAGGCGCGGGTGTTTGGCCATCAAAATGGCGTAACATCA
>JBEEMU010000508.1:0-5812 GCA_041192485.1 Bacteroidota bacterium
TGACGCTATGCGTCCCGCCCGTCAAATTGCTTGCCGTTGCGTTCGCATTTGTATTGTCCCAATAAAAAGTATAGCCGCCGTTGCCGCCTGTTGCCACGACGGTTGCGCTGCCGTCGGCGTGTCCGCAATTCGAATTGGCCGTTGCCGAAAGGCTAATAATTAAACTATCGGGTTCTGTAACTGTTATACGCACACTCACGGTGCATTGATTATTATCTGTGACCGTAACGGTGTATAAACCGGCGCAAACGCCGTTGAACGTAGGCAATAAATAGCCGTTTGACCAATGGTAGCGATAGGGTATAAGCCCATTTCGCACCGAATCGACTCGCAAAATGCCGTTGCAACTATGAAAACAAGTCGGTGCTATTGATGAACACGTCAACGACATGGGCTGCGGCTCGGTGATAGTCAAACTCACGACGGTTGTGCAGTTCGTTGCGTCGGTAATGCTCACCGTATAAATACCAGCCGGAACATTGTCAATCGAATTGCCGTGTGCAGCAGGTGGCGCGACCGACCAAACGTAAGCGTATGGTGGGATACCGCCCAAAACAAAAACCGTTGCGCTGCCATCGGAAGCACCGTTGCACGACACCTGCCGATTGATAACCGTATTCGAGAAATTATTGACCGTTGCAGATAAAATGAGAGGCAAGGTACAGGGGCGACCGTCGGTAATAGTGACGGTATAAGTACCCGCATGTAGGGCGGCGATAGCGGCGGTGTGTGCGCCATTCGACCAATTATAGAGCCAAGTGCTTGGGTTTGCGCTTGGGTCGGGCAGTACGCTGATTTGCGCCCCTGCGCTATTGCAAGCAGGCGGAACAGGGTGCAGCGCAGCGCGTAAAGTGTCGGTAATCACGCATTGTGTCAGCGTGAGGGTGTCGCTCGTAATACAGCCGCAAGTGCCTCCGTTTACCGTCCATATCAGCGAATAAGTGCCTGCTACGGGCAGCGTGACGGTGGCGGTCGGGCTGTTTAGGCTATTAAAAGCGGCTTGCGCCAAACCGCCCAGTTGCGACCAAGTACCCGTTGCGCCATTCGCAGGCGTATTTGCCGCTAAGGTAAAAGTATTGCCCAAACTAACCTGATTGGGGCCTGCATTGGCAAAAACAGGTGGGCAAGCCGCCGCCGGCACAGCGATTGTGTGGGTATAGGTGCAAGAGTTATTGATAGTGACGGTCACGAAATAGGTGGCTGCTGCCAAACTGAAAAACGTGGTTTCGTGTGCCGTGCTGATAGTTGTGCCAGCGGCATTTTGCCAATTGAAGGTGGCGTTGGAAATGTCGGGCAAGGCTAAATGCACATTGCCATTGCAGAAACGCTCGTAAGTTGGCGTAAAGCCGTAACTGCCGACGCTCACATCAAAATCGGCGGAAATATGGCAGGAGTCTTCCATCACAAAATGGTAAGTGCCTATGGGCAACCCAGGGAAAGTAACGTTGCGCAATGAAGTTATTCGCGTGGTAGGCAAGGTATAGCCTATGGGCGGATTAAGCAGTTGAAACGAGAAGTAAGGCGTGCCATCAACGGCCGTCAATTGCACATCGCTCGTGGTACTTGCGCCACATAAAATGGCGTAAGAAGTCGTCAAAGTTGGGCGCGTATAAAGCGGTACGGTAATATCAAGCGTGTCTAAGGGGCAGTTTAGCGAAGCGGGGAAATAAAAAGTATTCGGTATCAAAACGGCGTGATACGTTGTCCCCATCGGTACGCCCGTAAAATTGCCGTTCGTGGTGTTCACGCCAAAACCCAGCAGCCCATAGGCATCGTTGAAATTCATATTCGTTGCCGTAGAATTTGCGCCAAAGATAGCGTTCATATTTTGCAAATAATACGGAATACCGTTTTTACCACTTAACACTAGGTTCGCCGTTCCGTTGCAGTTGAGATGCACACTCGTCATGCCCGTCAGGTTCCATTCTAAGGCAGGCAGATGCAGGGTATCAAAATGGCAACCATTCATACGGTATAAATAATCGCCAGGTTTGAGCTGCACAAAACCATTGTCGAACCCAATCAGAACGCCATTAATGTCGGTCAATGTGATTTGCCCGTTCCCGATGATTAAATGATAGACCTGTTTGCAAACGCCGCTTTCGGGCAAACTATACACGCCGATTTGGAAAATAGGTTGCACGAGCGAATCCACCAAAACATCTTGCTGGACCAAACAGCCGCCGTTAAGCGTTGCCGTACCGTGATAGCTGCCGCCGTTTTGAATATTGGTAAAAATACCTGTATTATTTTGGGCAACTAACGCATTATGATAGTATAGGCTATACAAAACGGTAACAGACGGCGGAATATTATCTAATAAAAGTGTAATAGTTTCGCAATCAAAATTCATGTCTAATCCTGGCAACTGCACGGTCGGTATAATCGTATCTCGTCCGCCGCAAGCCGTCACAACCTCCACAAACGCGCCCATACTCGGATACGGCACAATGCCGATGCGGATTTCCGTGACAAGCGTGTCTGCTAAGGTCTGTGTATTCAAAAGTACGCCATTATCAAAATAATTGATGACAAGCGGAAAGTTATATGGGTGGAAGCCAGTTCTGTTGGAATAGGTGTAAAAATAAGGCTCGTTTGCCCTCAAATAAACGCTATCTGTAAAGGGGCATTTGTATTTCGCGCTCATCATTTTATGCGAAGCCTTTAAAAGCAAGGTGTCTAAGCATTGGTCGACAAATTTAAAGCTGAAAATTGTATTCTGTGTTAGGGTGGTAAAAACGCCTGTATTGTTAATAGTAGGGGAGGGGAGGGCTTGCATCGTGGAAAACGTGTAGGGCGGAGCCCCGCCTATGCCTTGCCACGTTGCCGTGTGGTTTTGCCAGTTTAAGCAAATCAAGTGCGCGTCTTGCGTACCTTTTGGTTTGAAAGAAACGGTGTCTTTTCGTCCGCAAGAATCGGTGAAAATGGCTTGATAATTAGTGTTTGCAGGCGCAATAAATGGCAAATCATAGGGGGCTATTTGGCTATAAGGTTGGTTATAAACAACGACACCTAAGTCGTTTAACAGGGTTAAATTAAGGGGTTTTATAATTTTCTCAATAGTGTCGCAAGGTGAATACGTCGTAAATTGTATTTTATAATCCAAGTGCAGCGTGTCGTCATAGGGGCATTTGAAACGCGCCGTTTTAGTAGCTTCGCCCTCTACGCGCAGCCAAGTTGTCTGTCCGCAATCGTCGGTAATTTGAAAATTGAGCGTCGCCAAAGTTGGCAATCCTGCGAAACTTCCCGTAGCGTTCGTCATAGAAGCGATGCCATTCGTCATCAAACTAAACCGATAGGGTGCGCGTCCGCCAACTGCGGAAAGCTGCACCGTGCCATTTTTCCAATCAAAACAAGCTGCTTTGCCGCATAAGCGGATAGGCGCAGCGCAGTTGTAAGCGTCGGGCGAGTAGGCTTGACCGCAGCCGTCGGTATAGCTTACGCTAAACGAGCAGCCTGCCAAATTCGTAAAAATCCCCGTATTGCTCATCGTTGTAATGCCCGTATTGCTGACTGCCGTGAACGTATAGGGCGTAATTGCGCCGCTTGGTATAAAATAAGTAATATTAGTGGTGCTACTTCCCGTTACATTGCAACTGGCGCGTGGCAAACGGCCATTCGCGCTTACCGCCACAGGCAGGGGGAAATAATTGCCGCAAGCATCGTAGGTGCGGAAAATATAATTGCCATTTGGCAGACAACCAAATACATTATTGCTCGTTAAATGCCCATTCGTCCAGAAAGCCGTGTCGCTGCCGCTGCAATACGAATAGCGGTAAGGCGTCCTGCCGTTATGCGCCGTAATAGTTGCAGTAGAGCCTTGCACGACCGCCGTAGGCAGGCTTGGCAGCGTGTAAAGTGGGATAATAGTTGCCGTTGCCGTTGCCGTTGCATTCATTATATCGGTTACTTGCACCGTATAAACGCCGCCAAACAAGGCTTCAAAACGGTTGCTCGACTGCAACGGCCGTGTCAAACCAAGCGGAGCCGCAATAATTTGATAGGAATAGGGGGCAACGCCCTGCGTGGCGGTCACTTCTAATACCCCGTTTGCCGTGCATGTAGCGGGTGTTGCTTGGGTAGTGAGGGCTATTTGCGCAAAAATAGGGGAGGAGAGGAGAGAGAATAGAGTAAGTAGTAGTCTAAGTATTGCTTTTTTCATAAAAAATAATCAAAATTAAAAGAAAGTATAAAACTAACTACAAAGTTACAAAAAAGTATTGATTCTACCAAATGACAGAAATTGAGTTTGTTTAACTATTTTTTTTATTACTTACTGATAATCAATTGATTATTTATTAGTTTGTGTACTATTTATACAATAAATTGATATTTTTATTTTTTATTTTTGGCTCATTTCTTACTCAAAAAACGAAATTTATTTTTTAACGCGGCTATCTTTTATTTATCCGTGTCTAATCCCTTTAATCCGTGTACTATCCTAAACCACATGCGGCTTAAAAAGATAAGTTTCCAAAAAACGACAAAGAGCCGTTTCGCTGTTAAACGAAGCGGCTCTTTTTTAAGAGTTGTGATATGTATGATTAAAAGGAATTGACGATTTTTATGTTATTTCTCACCATCGGTAGAGTCCAAAAAGCCGCTTAGAGCTTTTACAACCAAGCCCATACGGTCGTAGTCGATAGCATAATAAATCATTTTGCCTTCGCGCTGTGTAAGCACCAAGCCTGTCAGACGCAAAATGCGTAGATGTTGCGAGGTGATAGACTGCTCTAGCTTCAATGCACTATAGATTTTATTGACATTCACTTGCTTGCTTTTATCAATAAAATCCAAAATTTGCAAACGAAGAGGGTGCGATAATGCACGAAGCATATCCGACGCAGTTTGCAACTCTTCGTTGTTGATGGTTACTTTTGCCTTTCTCATAAAAATTTGAAAGATTTGGGTTGTAAAACTGTGAGTAATAAAGCGTTATTAGTAGTTGAAATGCGTAAAAAACTATATGAAAATTTATATAGTGTTAAATTGCTATACATCTACGCTGCAAATGTAAGTCAATTCGGATTATAAAAAAAAGAATGTGCTATGATTTTTTTTAGGATACATTCTTTTTTATTCTTTTGTGACAAATGATAGTTGAAGTGTCGATTATTTGTAATAATTATTATTGTTTTTTTGTCAAAGAATGCCTTTCGACTCATTTGGACACGTTCCTTTAAAAAAAGAATGTGCTATGGTCTTCCATAACACATTCTTGTTTTGATTTTTTGAGAGTTATATGCTAAAATGGCTCATATTTTATAAATACAACTGTCTGGTTCTTTAGCAAAAGGTGCTTTTGGGAACGTTTCCGCTCCTTAGAAGCGTGTGCGCTCCTTACGCTTCTGGCGTTAAAATGTCTTCCACCATTTGCGCAATTTGGCGCAAACGCTCGCGATTAAGCGAATAAAAGATGAATTTACCGTCACGCTCGGTAATAACAACACCCGATTTGCGTAAAATGGCTAAGTGCTGCGAAGCAACAGATTGTTCGAGGCGTAAGCGGATAAATAAATCCGTTACCGACATACGGTCAGTTTCTTCCAAGAGGTCGATGATAGATTGACGCAACTTGTGGTTTACCGATCGTAATACTAATACGCCCTTACGCAATTCCGAGTAGTCGAGCAGCACTTCTTTTTTACCGCCTTTCAGCGCAAAAGTGTCAGCTTTGCTTTTTTTCATGGTACCTAAATTTTTCATACTAATCAATGAAATTTTTTAATTTTTAGAAAATGTTTCGTTTAAATGTTGTTTTGTAAGCACCTTCGGAAAAATAAACACGGTTATCATTACCCCGAAGGCTCTA
>JBEEMU010000509.1:0-5156 GCA_041192485.1 Bacteroidota bacterium
GGAGTGTATTTTAGGTGCAGTTTCCAAAAGCCAACTATTAGTTTCAGGAAAATGCACTGATGCGTATTTTGCTAATATTTTGATAAAACCTGTTGAAAATACAGCTTCATTATCAAAAATAGCATCGCCGATACCTTCAAAACTGGCATTTAAAACCACATAATCGCCCGTATCGCGCAGTTTTTGCGCAAGCGTATAAAGCATCGTCGTTTTACCGTATTGACGCGGACGATTGATGATAAAATAATCACCGTCTTCTACCATACGAAACGCCTGCTCTAATTTCTTAGAAACATCTGCCATATAATGCTTTTTTGCACGGCAGTTGCCTGTAATATTGAACTTTTTTTGCATAAATAGATATCTGCGAAATTAAACCGCAAAGATAGTAAAAAATGGCGGTATTCTTAATTTTGCATCCTGAATTTTATACGCTAAATTTTATAAACTGAATTTAAAAGACTTCGTGTTTTTCATGTTTCATGTTACTGGGCGAGCTGTGCCACTCATTAAATAAGCCGTTTCTATCTCTTTCATAGCGTATTTCGCTCATTTTTTGCCTATTGGCATCACTCAAAAAGCGGCCACTGCGCAGGTGCAAACCTTCGTCGGCGAGTTGAATACCTGTACTCAAATGTGCCATTTTACCGACTTGTTCGCTTGCCCAAGTGCCGTATTTTTCAGTTTCGGCAGCCGTTTTATAACAGCCATACAATGCCAAATAGGTTTGGTCTTCTACCGAAAAAGCCATATCGGGGCGAGCGGGCGGGCACCAATTCAGCCAAAGCAGGTGAGCTGGAGCAGGCGGTAAACTTGCCACAATTTCGGTTAAATGCGGCAGTAATTCGGTTGCGCTCGCCCTTGTCCACATATTATCTACCGCCCAATGATGATTTTCGGGGTAATGCGCCATCGCACCACGATACATGATTTTTATCCCCAAATCAATCAAAGGCATCCGAAAAAATGCTTTGTTTTTAATTGGGCTATTGCGCATAAAGGCGGCGGCGGCTTCAAATTCGTCTTTTGTGTCTGCAAAAATCGTAGCAGAAGCCTCTGTGCCTGTGCCGAAAAAATGCAAGGTTTTACGCGCTGTAACCATTTGGAACTCTACGGCAGGCAGCACCGAAGGGCCAATTTCGTAAGCCCAGTTAAACACCTCGTCCATATATTTTATGGCAAACGTATGCGCTATTACGCCCCGATATTTGGGTAAAGGGTGCAATTTCAGGTAAAAACAAACTACTACACCAAAGAAACCGCCACCTGCGCCGCGAGCCGCCCAATACAAATCGGCGTTTTCGGTGGCACTTGCATGAACCAACTCGCCGTCGGCTGTTACCATGTCTAAGCCCAAAACACTTTCGCAAGCCATGCCGAGCTTCCGCCCATTCCATGCGAAACCGCCTTGCAGCAAATAGCCGCCAATACACACCCCTTTGCAATGGCCTGCGGGAAAAAACAGGTTGTGCTTGTACAATTCGGTCAATAAAACACTGCCACTTACACCTGGCCCAGCCGTTGCGGCCATCGCTTCTTTATTCAAATCAAAGGTGTTAAAGCCTTTCATATTGATTAAAATGCTGCCTTCGCGCAAATGATTTGCCGACCACGAATGGCCGCCAGAACAAATGCTCACGCGCAAACCAACCGTTTTTGCATAACGCACGGTGGCGATAATATCGTCCACATCTTTGGGTATCACCATTAGTTCGGGTCTGCGCCCGTAGTCGCGCTTATTAAAAAGGGTTGCCATAATTGCGGCATCAAAGCCAATATCGGTGCGCGAAATCATTTCGCCTTTTAGTTGCAAATAATTCATATTTTCAAAATTTATTTAAGTAAAAATTTAAATTCCTTGTAGATTTCGGGTAAAAAACTTGCTAAATGCGACATTTCTTCGGAGCAATGTGTCAGCAAATCGGCAGGTTGTTTTCGGGGTAAACGATAGGTTTTTTGAAGTATTTTTGATAAAAAACCAAAAAACGCGCCCTGCTTGCGTATCGAAATATGCTTCCCCCCAATCCAAAAGCGTGAGCGCATTTCCGCGCCTTCGGGTGTGCTGCGAATTTGATGCACGAGCCAACCAAAATTCAAGGGGTAGTTGGTATAGCCTAATCGGGCGCAAATGTAAAGGGTATTTTCGCCATTTTTAAGCCTTAGACTTTCGGGTGCGACAAATTGAATATTCGCTTTTTCCAATTTGATACCAATACGTTCTTGAATAACAGAAGTGCGCCCAATATAGGTTTCCAACTGTTGATTGCCGTCGAGCCATTCGGCAGAAAGGTGCGCTTTCGGGTGCCAAAGTTTGTAGCGGTTATCGGCACAGCCATGCCAGCCAAACCACCAATCCCACATTTTGGGCTGCACATTCGGCATCGGCGTAAGCACGGCAACACTTGCCGAACCATCGGCTTCAAAGGCATAGCCATTTTCTATTTTATGATAGCCATCATTCGCCAACTCTTCCCTATTTTCAAAAGATAATAAAGCATATAGCGGAAACGGCGAATTTGAAAGACCTGAAAGCGCACTTGCCTGTGCTTGCGGCGTATCATTTTTAAAAAATTGGGCGTAAGCCGTTGCAAAATCAGGCGGATTGTAGCCAATATATTTTTTATTCATTCTTATTTTTAAAAATATAAACAAAATTGTTTATTCGTTAAAATTAAAAAAACGACTTTTGGAGAAGGCCGTTTTTCTGATACCTATTAGGGCTGTTAGAGGTTTTAATTGAAAATCTAAATAGTGGGCATTATTTCAAGCCATTGACCACGAGTTTTTTAATATGCGCCCGACGTTTTTGGGCAAAGGATTTCATATCTTCGTCGCTTCTATTTTCTTTAAATTTGATATAAGGTGCGCCAATATACGGTGCAGCACACAGCATATAAATACTCATTAACAGGTTTTCGCCCGAAACAGTGTCTGTAATTTCGCCATTTTTGCGAGCTTGTTCTAATAGGTTATTTAGCAAAAGCGGCACACTATCATCGCCGCTTGTGGCAAAAAGCATTGTCATTTCGGGCGATTCATGAATTATATTGACCATGAAGGTTGGAAAACCAGGCTTCATTTCGAGTAAATCGGCTATCACATCAATCAAATGCTCTAAAAAGGCTGTTAAACCTTTATTTTCTACGCTAAAGGTGCGTGTAATTTGTTTCAACACATCGTCTAAGGTGTTTTTTAGCACTTCGCCAAAAAGGGCTTCTTTTGTGCTGTAATGATAATGCAGCATTGTGCGGCTGATGCCTGCTTCTTCCGCAATTGTAGTCGTGCGTGCGCCTTTGAAGCCGTTTGCATGAAACACTTTTTCGGCCGCCGCCATAATCCGCACTTTTGTTTCACTGTCTATTTTGGGCATATTTTTTATTTTAAATTGTCTGATGCTTTTGTTTGAACGATTTGTTTGATTGTTAGGAACGTGTGAAAGACCACTTGGACAGGTTTATTTGATTGATTGATTGATTTGACTGACTTGTTTGACAAAACTGTTTGACAAAGGTACGATGTTTTTGAATACAAGCGAATGAAACAAGTTAAAAATGTAAAAATTTGACAAAATACAGACAATACTGGCTTTATTTTTGAGTTTTAGGAAGTACTTTAACTAAACGGAATTGTTAGGGCGTACCAAGAATAGGGACACGAATTTAAGCGATTGGACACGAATTTATCAAAAAAAATTAGAATATATCTAAAAAAAGCAGTTACTTTGCAGCCGGAAAAGTAGAAAAAAGGAAATGAATTTATTAGAAGCAAAACTAATTCGCTTATGGCGCGTGGTATTCGCGCCAGAAAGCATTTATAAACTAACAGATTTTCGCGCTCAGGTGCAGGGCGCACATATTAAAGATTTGAAACCTCTGCGTTTGGCTGAGTTTTTGAGCGACTTTGCGCCCGATTTTGCTCATGAGCGGCGCATGACCTTCGCGCAAGCCTATTTGCATACTTTTCAAGTGAAAAGGGTTGTAAACCAAGTAAAAGCCGAAACCGAGTTATATGCCGTGATGTCGGTGGTGTATAAACATACGGAGACGTATATTATTCAGACTGCTGCCTTGCACGAAAGCCGTATTCGCCCGAATACGGCACTTTTGGAGCTTTATACGCATCAGTCGCTCAAAGACTGTTTTGAGGATTATTGGCGCACAACCGCCCCGCTTCGTGAAACGCCTGCCGAGCGCGGTTTCAAGTATTTACACAATCGTTTCGAAATTGCGCAGTCATATATGGACTATCAGTTGGCCATTGAAGCCGCCGACAAAATAGACTGGCATCATATCGATGTGAGTTTGGAGCAGAGTGTTGTGGCGTATCAACTGCGCCGTTTTGCGTCTATGTATTTTTATCAAATTGATTTTCAAGCAAGTATCAATACGGATACTATTAATAATTATATAAATAGTATTTTACAGTATGACAAAACGGTATTTGAAACAGAACCGCTTGTAAGCACCTATTTCCAAATAGTAAAAGCATTGCTTACGGAAAATATGGCGGAAAAAGCAAATTATTGCGATGCCGTTTTAATAATATTGCGAGATAATGCTGTTTTATTTAGTCATGGAGAGCTTCATGAATTATACACGATTACTAGTAATATTGCCAATATTTTATTAAAAGAAAATAAAATGAACAACATTAATCTCGGGCGAATGTATCAAATATATAGAGGACTGGAAGAGAATAGTGTCCTACTGCGCAAAGGGCAAATTATGGATTTGATTTTATATAAAAATATTGTCACTATTTCCTTAGGTATTAACGAAATAACTTATGCTTTGGAAATAACAGAACGCTATAAGCAGCAATTTGTATTGGCAACCAAGCAATTACGCGAAACGGCTGATGCGGTTTATGCCTATAATCGGGCAAATATTGCGTTTCATCAAAAAAAATATGAGGAGGTAGAAAATGTATTGCGCCTGCTTAATCCAAGTCAAAATACATTTTTAGAATTAGATACTGAAGTATTGATTTTAAAAGCTTATTTTGAGCAAGATTTATTGGATTTGCGCGGTAAATACATCGAAACGCCTGCACGACCGAATAGTTTTTTGTTGCGCTTGGAGCAGTTTCAGCAACGCGTTATTCGCGAAAAATCGGCGCATACCAACCGCTATCAACACTTTGCCGTCTTATTATTA
>JBEEMU010000510.1:0-2748 GCA_041192485.1 Bacteroidota bacterium
CTCCGCCAACCTCGACAATTTCACAAGCAGGGACGCTTTGCTCGCCAAACGGCGTAGCGTTAACGGTATTAAATAATGCGGCGATGGCTACTTATCTTTGGAGTAATCAAGCTACCTCAAACCCTGCAAGCGTTTTCTCGGCAGGCCTTTATACCGTCACAGTAACAAATAGCTCGAATGGTTGTACGGCAACGGCATCGACATCGGTGGCAGCGTGTGCTGCTTTAACCGTAGCCACAACGGGCAATACCTCATTTTGTTTAGGTTCTGGGGTTTCCAACTGCACGAGCCTAACCGCTGCGGCAACAGGCAATACCGCAGGCACAACCTTGTCTTATGCTTGGAGCAACCTTATGACAACCGCAACCGTACAAGTTTGCCCGACGGCAACCACGACTTATACGGTGACGGCTACGGCAAGCAACGGCGCAACGGGGACAAAATCAGTCACGGTCACGGTTAATACACCACCTTTTATTAATATTTCGGGGAATACACCTATTTGCGCAGGCTCAACTACCACGCTTACCGCATCAGCAGGCATGAGTGCTTACCTTTGGAATACCAACCAAACAACTCCGAGCATTGTCGTAACGGCTGCGGGGCTTTATGTTGTTACAGTCAGCACCGCAAACGGCTGTACCGCCAGTTCATCGAAAACAGTTATTGTCAATCCATCGCCTATTGTGTCTATTCTACAACTAACGTCTGGCTGCTTAGGCGTTCCCGTGCGAATAACAGCGAGCGGCGGCGGCTCCTATCTCTGGAACAATACAGCCACTTCGCCAAGCATCTCTGCCCCTGCGGGCAGCACTTACACGGTAACGGTCACCAATTCAGCGGGTTGTTCTAAAACAGCGTCTATCCAAACAATCGCTATTTCATCGCCTAATTGCGGTACAATCGCCCGGTTAGGCGCGAAACAAACTACAGAATTGACCGTTTCACCAAATCCGGGAACCGAAACTTGCTTACTGACAATACCAAATGAAACAGATGAATTTGCTTTTATTTCCATATTTGACATCAACGGCCGCTTGATAACCACTTATTCGCAAAGTCTTCGCGAATCTAATCAAGTAACGATTGAAACGGCTTCGTGGTCTGCGGGTATGTATTTATTCCAAATAAAAACAGCAAGCACTATTGAAACGATAAAATGGGCGAAAGAGTAGGAGGGAAGCCGTTAGGGACGAATAGCTTGGGCAGCTTTGAGGGCAGTAGCACGGTAGTTAGGAACCGATGTTACACACCGTTTTGGCAGCGACGACTTCTTTTCGCCCCCTGAAACTAATCCGTTGAATACCTCCTATCGACTTATTTTTAAAAAAGAAAAACAGCCGTATTACTCTTGATGAGTAATGCGGCTGTTTTAATAACGCATGATTTTCATAAAAAAGTTCGTACCTTTGCATTTTAAGAATTAATAATCAATAACACACACCAAAAAACACACCAAAAAACAGAAAAGATGTTACCATTAGGAACCATTGTCCGCAACTTGCATACGGGCGACGAAGGTAGAATTGTTGCGCTTGACGGCGATTTTGCAATTGTCGAACTATTTGATGACCACGACCATTACCCTATTCCGATGCAGAGCCTTGTGCGCACAGAAGAGTTTTTCGGCATCATTGAATTTGACCGCGAACTGAATAATGCCCATAAGCATAAGCCAAAACAAAAAAACACGCTAACAGCGGCCACAGCGAATAAACAACTTGCTGTTCCTATTGACATACCCTCGATTGTTTTCCAACCTGTTTTGGCAGAAATGGCTGAGGGCTTGTTTTTATCCTTTGTTTTAGAGGAAAAACGCGATGTTTATATGATTTTTGCCATCAATAACACCAATTATTCGCTCAAATTTGAGACGAAAGGCGAGAAAGACGCGCTTGTTTATTGGGATTTTAAACATATTATTGCTCCCTTCGAGCATTATCCGATTGGCGAATTGCCGCGTTTAGCCTTAAATGAGTTGCCGAAAGTAACTGGCGATGTTCCAAGCTTTCATAAAAATATAGAGCAGGTAATTCGGGCAAAAAGCTTTTTTAAAACGCAGCAAATCACGCTTCTCGATGCACATGATATTAAAAAAATAGGTGCAAAAATAGGTAAAAAGGCGAGCGAGAAAGCAGCCGATAAAACGGAGAAAGCAGCCGATAAAACAAGCCTTTTTAAAAAAGCAATGCCTTCGCACAAAGGAGCAAAACAGAAAGGAAACTATATACAATTGAATGATTTGCAGGCTTTTGCAAGTTTCCCTTTAGAAATTGATTTACACGCAGAGCGGCTTTTTGGTGAAAACCAACCCAATCAAAACGACATTTTCCGCAAACAATTAGTAGCCTTTGAACGGTATATCGACCAAGCTATTCGCTTAAATATGACGCGCATACACGTTATTCACGGAAAGGGAGAAGGCAAACTGCGCGAAGCCGTGCATCGCTCGTTGCAAAACAATCCGAATGTGAGCCGCTACGAAATAGATGGAAATGTTCGCTACGGCGGCGGCGCAACGGAGGTTGTTTTTTAGGGCTGCGCTTAAACGAAGTTTAAAAACCACCTAAGAAACCTCTTAATGTGGTTTCTTTGGTGGTTTAAAATTGCCTTGAAGACTTGAATTTAAGATACCTAAGCCCTTAAAATGCCCTCTATTTAAAGCCTACCGATGCCCCTTGACGAATGTGCCATTATCGCTGCCCCATTCCTAAGGAACGTGTAAATGATAAATTGGGCAGGTTTTGC
>JBEEMU010000511.1:0-5636 GCA_041192485.1 Bacteroidota bacterium
AGAAAAATATGGCCCCGTTTTAGTAAAAGGGTCGCACGTTTTCACTACTTATTGGAAACAAGTACGCGCTACCTCGCAAGCCTTCGATGGCGCAGGTTTTTTCCGCAGCGAAGTAAAAGGCTATACAAACACAAACGGTTGCCTCGTTCTTTCGCCCCCGCGCACAGTAGCTCCTACCCCTCAACAAACCGAAGAAACGGAACTTATGGCGAGAAAAGAAGCAGAAAAAGAAGCAGAAACCAGAGAAAAAACAGATATGTAAGGAACGTGTAAATGATAATTTGGGCAGTATTATTTCCGTCGACGCGCTATTGAAAGTTAAGTCGATTTTTAAATTGAACCACATAAGATACGAAGCACATAAGGTCACATAAGCCTATTTTTTAGAGTATTCAACCCACAAAATCTTATGTGACCAACCTTCTTATGTGTTTCTCGGGTATCTTATGTGGTTCAAAATAGTTACTTATATGTTTTAATCAAGTAAACTCTTAGATTGACGAGCAAATAGCCAAAAGCATCAATGAATAACAAAGAAATAATCATAAAAGGAGCGCGTAGCAACAACCTTAAAAACATCGATGTCACGATACCGCGCAATCAATTTGTGGTGGTAACGGGCGTGAGCGGAAGCGGAAAAAGCACGCTTACGATGGACACGCTGTATGCCGAAGGGCAACGCCGCTATGTAGAAAGCCTATCGTCGTATGCCCGGCAATTTTTGGGCCGTATGAAAAAACCCGACGTGGACTATATCAAAGGCATTTGCCCCGCAATTGCCATCGAGCAGCGCGTAAGCAGCAGCAATGCCCGAAGCACCGTAGGCTCGATGACCGAAACAAACGATTATTTGCGGCTTTTGTATGCACGGGTCGGGCGCACGTTTTCGCCCGTTAGCGGCTTAGAAGTCAAGAAAAATGACGTGACCGATGTCGTAAATTTCATACAAAAACTACCCGAAACAACCGCCGTTTTTCTACTCATCGCCTTCAACGTTCACGAAGGGCGCAACGCAACACAAGAACTGAATTTGCTGCTGCAAAAAGGATTCACAAGGCTTTGGCGCAACCATGAAATTATAGATATAGAAGACGTTTTAACCCAAAAAAACGACGCGGATAAGACGAACACCGAAAAGACGGACAACGAAAAGAACACCGAGAATAGAAACGAGGATAGAAACGAACACACCTATCTATTAATAGATCGATTTAAAGTGGCAGCCGACGACGACGAATTGCGAAAGCGGATAGGCGATTCGGTGCAAACCTGTTTTAATGAAAGTAGCGGCGCGTGTTTTGTTTTTGAGAATGAAAAATACACGCTTTTTAATAATAAATTTGAAATGGACGGCTTAGAATTTCCCGAACCGACCCCGTTTTTATTTAATTACAACAACCCCTATGGCGCATGCCCCGTATGCGAAGGGTATGGCAAAACATTAGGCATCGACCTCGATAAAGTGATACCCGACAAAAGCAAATCGGTTTATGAAGGCGCAATTGCCTGCTGGCGCGGCGAAACGATGGGCGAATGGCATAAAGCATTTTTACAAAACGCCCATAAATTCGAGTTTCCCGTGCATCGCGCTTACCGCGATTTAGCGGAAAATGAAAAAGAAACTTTATGGACGGGCAACCAATATTTTCAAGGAATAAAAGCGTTTTTTGAGGAAATAGAAGCCCAAACCTATAAAATACAATACCGCGTTTTACTGGCGCGTTACCGCGGAAAAACACACTGTCCCGCTTGCAAAGGCACACGCTTGCGCAAAGAAGCAAGTTATGTCAAAGTTGGGAATACGCCAATGACAAAACTGATATTTATGCCTATTAGCCAGCTAAATACACATTTTAAAAATTTAGAATTAAATGAAAATGATACAAAAGTAGCGAAGCGTTTAGTACAAGAAATTGCCACTCGTTTAGAGTTTATGGAGCGCGTAGGCTTGGGCTATCTGCACTTAGACCGCCAAGCAAACACGCTTTCGGGCGGCGAAACACAGCGCATTCACCTAACTCGCTCGCTCGGCAGCAACCTCACAAGCTCCATGTATTTGCTCGACGAACCGTCGATTGGCTTGCACCCACGCGACACAAACAGATTGGTAGATGTATTGAAAAATTTGCGCGATTTGGGCAATACCGTCATCGTGGTAGAACACGAAGAAGACATGATTCGAAATGCCGATTATCTAATAGATATTGGCCCTGCGGCGGGCATTCACGGCGGCGAAGTTGTTTTTCAAGGCGCGTACAACACGATTTATACAAAAGCAAACGACAGCCTTACGGCAAAATACCTCACAGGCAGAATGGGCATAGAAGTGCCGTCGACGCGCCGCAAATTTTTCCATAAATTAGTGCTGAAAGACGTGCGACAACATAATTTGAAAGGCTTTGATGTGGAAATACCCCTCGGCATACTGACGGTAGTGACCGGCGTGAGCGGAAGCGGCAAAACAACCCTGATTAAACAAATTTTTTACCCCGCTTTGCAAAAAGCAATGGGCGAAAACACCGCCGAACAAACAGGCGATTTTGAAGAATTGACGGGCGATATTAAAAAAGTGACGCAAATAGAAATGGTCAATCAAAACCCTATCGGCAAGTCGTCGCGCTCAAATCCCGTTACTTATGTAAAAGCTTACGACGAAATTCGCGAGCTTTTTACCGACCAGCAATTATCGAAAATAAAAGGCTTTAAGCCAAAACATTTCTCGTTTAATGTGGAAGGCGGACGCTGCGAAACATGCAAAGGCGAAGGCGAGCAACTCGTAGAAATGCAGTTTTTAGCCGATGTCCGCTTAGAATGTGAAGACTGCAAAGGCAAGCGTTTTCAGCAAGACGTGCTTGACGTGGAATACAATGGCAAGAATATTTCGGAGGTTTTAGACCTAAGCATCGAGCAAGCCTTAGCCTTTTTTCAAGGCGAAAAATCGATTATTCAAAAAATAAAACCACTTTTTGATGTCGGTTTAGGCTACGTTCGCCTGGGGCAATCGTCCAACACACTTTCGGGCGGCGAAGCGCAACGTGTAAAATTAGCGTCATTTTTAGTTCGTGAGAAAAACAAGGAGCATATTGTTTTTGTTTTCGACGAACCTACCACAGGCTTGCATTTCCACGATATTGGCAAATTATTAACCGCCTTGAACGCCTTAGTAGAACGAGGACACACCGTTATTGTCATCGAACACAATTTGGAAGTGGTAAAATGCGCCGATTGGGTGCTTGACTTGGGTCCCGAAGGTGGCAACGAAGGCGGACATTTAGTTTTTGCGGGAACGCCCGAAAACCTTATTCATTGCAAAAATTCCTATACAGGAGCCTATTTAAAACAAAAATTGGTTTAATTTTCATACATCATACATAAAATACTTCTACTTTAATAATATGAAATTTGCGAATATAGAAGCGATAATTTTCATTTTTATCCTTTTTTTCTTGGTCATGTGGGGCTTACCTAAATGCAAAAGCAATAGAGAAGCCCCAGCTGCGGTTGTGCAGCCAACCCCCACAACGCCGCAGCCGTTGCCGCAAGCAAGCGAATCGGGTGCGACGGCCAATGTTACCGATGCCGCCTCAACAGGAACAGCCGTTGTTACGCCGCCTACTGCCGAGCCGCCGCCGCCGCCCGCCGCCACCGTTTCGCGTTTGATGCCGAAGCCCATGTCCGTAAAAACGGCGACACGGCCAGCCGTGCGCCCACTCGCACCGAAGCCTATTGCGCCAAGCGTAGAGCAAACCGTGCCTTTTAATCCGAACGGCGGCAACAGCGGCGAAGCCACGAGCGAAGCCAGCGTGAAAAACGTATGGACGGTGACAGCCGATGTGAAATTGCGCGGAACCCCTGGCTTAGATGGCAAACTTTTGGGCAAAATACCAAAAGGCGTGCAACTTACCTATTTAAATGTAAAAACCGATAAAACCCAGAAACTAAGCGTTGACGGAACCGAACAAGACGAACCTTGGCTAAAAGTGCGCACACCACGCGGAACTGTGGGCTGGGTGTATGGCGGCGTAGTTCGTTTTTATAAGAAATAAAAAAACCCAATTTTTAGAAAAAAATGAAAATAACCGAACACCTCGCAAAAGCCGAGAAAGAGGAAAAAAGCCTTATTTCGTATGAAATATTGCCACCGCTCAAGGGCGGAACGATGCACGATATTTTCAAGGTACTCGACCCGTTGATGGAGTTCAAGCCCTCGTTTATCGATGTTACTTACCATCGCCAAGAGTTTATTTATAAAAAACGCCCAAGCGGATATTTTGAAAAAACAGCCATGCGCAAGCGGCCTGGCACCGTAGGAATTTGTGCCGCCTTGCAGCATCACTACGGCATCGATGCCGTACCACATTTAATTTGCGGCGGTTTTAGCAAAGAAGAAACCGAAGCTGCACTCATCGATTTGCACTTTTTGGGCATTCAAAATATCTTGGCACTACGCGGCGACCCACGCAAAGACGAAGGGCGGTTTATCCCCGAACCCGACGGCAATGCTTATGCCGTGGATTTAGTTCGCCAGATAAGCGATATGAATGAAGGCAAATACTTAGACGACACCTTGCAAGGCAAAGGCACCGATTTTTGTATCAGCGTGGCGTGCTACCCCGAAAAACATTTCGAAGCCCCAAACCTCGAACAAGATTTGCTGTTTTTAAAAGCAAAAGTAGAAGCCGGCGCAGAGTATTTAGTCACGCAAATGTTTTTTGATAATAAAAAATATTTCTCCTTTGTAGAGGCTTGTCGCAACGCAGGAATTACCGTTCCTATTATTCCTGGCTTGAAACCAATCACCAATTTCAAACAATTAACAGGTATTCCGCGCTTGTTTTTTATCGATTTCCCACACGAACTTGTCAGCGAAATGACGAAAAAACAAGACGACCCCGTTGCCATTAAAAATATTGGTATAGAATGGTGCATTGCGCAATCGCTCGAACTCAAAGCGGCAGGCGCACCGTGTTTGCACTATTATACGATGGGCGACGTGCAAACAATAAAAAAAATTAGCGAAGCCGTCGTGTAAAAAATAGCACACTCATCTTTTAACGCGGCGATACCAAAAAATAGGCTATTTATCCGCGCACAATCCATTTAATCCGTGTGCTATCCTACGCCGCACAAGATGAATTGCCGCCTAAAAGATAAACCTCAAAAAAACAGAGAGCTTCTCACACAGATTTATTTAACAGCTCGCACCTGCGAAAACCGTGCAGAACGCCCGTAAAAAAGATAAAATTGCATTTTAATACGACTTATCAAGGATATATTAACCAAAGTCAAAAAAAAATGCCTACTTTTGCACTTTATTTTTAAAATTCAAACGATGTACAAAAATGATGTAGAAGCGGTAGATGCACTTGCCGCTGCGTATAGAGAATTGAGTGCCGAAATCGGCAAAGTAATTGTCGGGCAAGACGACGTGGTAAAAAGCGTACTCATCTCTTTATTTGCCAACGGCCATAGCTTACTTGTAGGCGTACCTGGGTTGGCAAAAACCCTGCTTGTCAGCACTATTGCGCAAGTCCTCGACCTCGAGTTCAAACGCATACAATTCACGCCCGACTTAATGCCTTCGGATATTACAGGTGCCGAAATATTGGGAGAAGACCGCCATTTTATCTTTAATA
>JBEEMU010000512.1:0-3482 GCA_041192485.1 Bacteroidota bacterium
AGGCTGGTGGGTCTTCAACTCGCCACGCAACTCGAAATCCGTTGAGAAATTGGAATTTTGTTATAGAGCGAGTTCAAAGACCCAGCTCGCCGAAACACTCGTATTTATCCGACAGGATTAAATGGATTGACTATTTAGGAATGGTTTTTAAATTTTTTAATCTATGCAAGCGTTCCATACAAATCAAAATCGTCGGCTTCTATGATTTTCACATTTGCGAAATCGCCGAGGCGGATATACGTTTTTTTATCGGCTTTCACCAAAACTTCGTTATCTACTTCGGGCGAGTCGTATTCGGTGCGCCCTACATAGTAGCCGCCTTCTTTGCGGTCGAAGAGTACGCGAATCGTTTGCCCTACTTTTGCATCATTTTTAGCGTAAGAAATTCCTTGCTGCACTTCCATCAAAATTTCGGCGCGTTCGGCCTTCACTTCGGGCGGAATATCGTCGGCAATGCCGTAGGCGATTGTGTTTTCTTCGTGCGAATACTGAAAAACGCCGACGCGCTCAAACTGCATTTCTCCCACAAAGTTCACCAAATCTAAAAACTCTTCGTCGGTTTCGCCAGGGAAACCAATTAAAAACGTGGTTCTGATAGCAATATTCGGCACTTTTTGGCGAGCGATAGCAATGAGTTCGGTCGTTTCTTCGCGCGTAATTTGGCGACGCATCCGCTCCAAGACATTATTATTTGCGTGTTGCAACGGAATATCTAAATAATTGCAGATTTTCGGCTGTTTTGCCATCGTGTCAAATATTTCTAACGGGAACTTCGACGGATAGGCATAATGCAGTCTAATCCACTCGATGCCCTCTACTTCGCAAAGTGCGTCTAAAAGGTCGGGCAGAGCGCGTCGTTTGTAAATATCTAAGCCATAATAAGTGAGTTCTTGGGCAATGAGCATGATTTCTTTTACGCCCATACCTGCTAAGTGTTTTGCCTCTTTGACCAAATCTTCGGTCGTCCGCGAAATGTGTTTGCCGCGCATCAAGGGAATAGCGCAAAACGAGCAGGTGCGGTTGCAGCCCTCCGAAATTTTCAAGTAGGCATAGTGCTGCGGAGTCATCAAACTGCGCTCGCCGATGAGTTCGTGCTGATAGTTTGCATGGAGTTTTGCTAAGAGAGCTGGCATTTCGAGTGTGCCGAAAAAGGCATCTACTTCGGGTATTTCTTCTTCCAAATTGGTTTTATACCGCTCTGATAAACAGCCTGTTACATATAATTTATCGATGCCGCCCTCTTTCCTAACCGCCGCATATTCAAGAATCGTATTGATACTTTCCTCTTTTGCACGGTCTATGAACCCGCACGTATTGATGATAACAATATTCGCATCGTCGTCGTCGCCCTCCAAGTTATGCGCTACCGCATAATCATTATGGATCAATTGTGCCGCCAGCACCTCGCTATCCACCATGTTTTTGGAGCAGCCAAGCGTGATAAGGTTCACCTTATTTTGTTGCAATGTTTTGGTTTTCAATTTATTATGTTTTTTAAAAATTATATAATCGCCGTCTTCTAGTGCGCTACTACTTATAAAGTTGAAACATCACTTTCATGATGACGTAAACAAAACCGCCCGTAAGTGCCGTTCCGCCGCCTGAAAATAGAGCCAAAAAGCGTTTTTCCTTCAAGAGCCATTGCCAAGCAAAAACGGTTGTGAGTAGCCATAATGCACCATATAGCCCAGCTATGATGAAAAAATAATTGATTATTTTTGCATTTATAGTGCCGTGCCACATCAAGAAAATAGCTGCAATTACTGAAAATCCAGCAAGTTGAAACAGTGCAAGTACGATTTTTTCTACTGTTTTGTTCATATTTAAGTATTATTTTGGCACAAAGGTACGGCATTTTTACTCAAAAAAGTAGTATTTTACTAACTGTTTAGGTGGTTTTTGGTTTAAAACTCTCCCCGTTTTTTTAAACGATGTGTTTGCAATGGAGTAAAATAGAATAACTAAGTAGTGTTTCAAGTTAATTGTGACGGATAAGGTGCAAAGCATCGAGTTAAAATAAGCATAAAAGGGGTGTTTATCCGTGACAAATCCCTAAAATCCGTTAACGTATAACGGCTCTCCTTATTTAAAATCGCTTACTCAGCAAAAAAAATGGCAAAAAATAATCGAAAATAGTCGAAACTTCGAAAGAATAGTTGTACCTTTGCCCCCGAAATATAAGCAAAAGAAATACAACGGTTAATTGGTACAAAAGAAAGCCAGAACTTTTTTGACTACTAACTTGAAGTTTCTATTTTTTTAAAAATTTAAAATCTGCGCAGTCCCTATTATGGCACACCACGCATCTGCAAAAAAACGTATGCGTCAAGACGCGAAAAAACGTCTTGTCAATCGTTACTACAAAAAAACTACGCGCAATATGATGCGTAAACTCCGTGCAACAACCGATAAAACGGAAGCTACGGAGATGTTGCCAAAAGTAATTTCGCAAATCGACCGTTTGGCGAAACGCGGAACTTGGCACAAAAACAAGGCAAGCAACTTGAAAGGTAAATTTATGCGTTTAGTATTCAAAATGGCATAAGGAAAGCATTTCCACCACATTCTCTCTGCATGATACTAAGCACGCTCAGTCTTTCGGCTGATGCGTGCTTGTTGCGTTTTCATTAAATTTCTAAAAAATTGATAACCAAAACAAACAACGGAACAAACACTGGAACGAACGCCAGAACAAATACCTTCGCTAAATTAGGCGAATATATGCAAGTTCCCGACGAGCAGTTGCAAGCTGTTATGCAGCGCAGTTTTTTCAATAACCAATGGTTTACCATTGAAAATCAGCACCTTGCGCTGCAAGCAATCGCCGCAGAAATGCTCGATGCGGCAAAAATAGACGCTTGGCTCGCCGCCTATTCTATCCCGCAAAACACGGAAAATTCGGCCAAAAAAGTGGGCATCATTATGGCGGGCAACCTGCCGTTAGTCGGCTTCCACGACTTTTTATGCGTCTTGGCGGCTGGGCATATTGCCCGCGTTAAGCTGTCGGAAAAAGACCCGTACTTGCTGCCGTTTTTAGCAAAAAAACTAATAGAATTCGATGCATCGTTTGCCGATAAAATCGCTTTTGTAGAGCAATTGCGCGATATTGATGCCCTTATTGCTACGGGTAGTAATAATACAAGCCGCTATTTTGAACATTATTTTGCCAAATATCCGCACATTATTCGCAAAAGCAGAGCATCGGTAGCCGTATTAGACGGCACAGAAACAGAGGAAGAATTGCATCAATTAGGCATCGACGTATTCCGATACTTTGGTTTAGGTTGCCGGAACGTATCTAAAATCTTCGTGCCGCGCCATTACGACTTCACCTTATTATTAGAAAAACTGCACGATTTCAAGTTTTTGGCCTTGCACAATAAGTATAAAAACAATTTTGATTATAATTTTACCTTAGTTATCTTAAACGGCAAATTTCACTTAAATAATGGTTGCGTTTTGTTGGTAGAAGACGAACTTTT
>JBEEMU010000513.1:0-3393 GCA_041192485.1 Bacteroidota bacterium
AATGGCATTTATTTTCTTAGCGTGTTTGACGCAACTAAGCAGTGCATCGGCACGAAACGAGTTGTCGTGCTGCACGATTGACGCTACCGAGCTTACCACCTTCAAAGACAGCATCGATTTGAATAGTTCTATCCCCGATTTTGCCGCCGTAAACGACCAAAAAGCGCAAGTAACGAGCGTTAGCACTTGGATAACGATGCAATTAGCGGCGAATGATTTATTACAAAAATCGTAAGGTTTGTTAGGCTTAGCGAATGCTGTTAGATGAACGCAGTGAACGAGCGTAGCTCAAAGGCTGACAATCTTTAATGCCTAACGGCATTTGTCCAAATATACCGTTTGTTTTTTCTACCAACCTGTAACCTCTACGAGGTAAAGCTCATTTAAATTGAGCGATTTAGTCCGGATAGCTTCCGCTAAAACGCGCAAGTAGGCTGTTTTGCCTTGAAATAGTAGCTGCGATAGCTGCAAATATACTGTTTGCTTGCGCTAACTCGTTGCAAATTTCGATGTAATTTTGTTCTGTAATCGGCATCCGTTTTAGTTTGTCTTGTCTGACTATTCGGGTGTAAAATATTGGGTATATTTTTCTTTGCGAATTAAACTATTCGGTTTTAAAAAAGTCTGTTGTAAACAAAAAATGTTTTTTAAGTTCAATTTAATCTTATGAAAATAGTTTGCTTGATTTTAGCTTGTTTTTTTGCCGCTCACAAGGCGTTTGCGCAGTCTTCTGTGCCTGTGTTCATTTATTTTGGCAGCCATAATGAAACAAATGATGCACAATATCATGGCATCGATTACAGCACCCCGCTCGGCTATGCGCAAATGCGCGGCTATGTGAAAGCCGTTGCCGATACGGTCATTGCGAATCATGCGCGCTGGGACATGATGCTCGAAAGCAATTTCATCTTGGGTTGCTTGAAAAATGAGAGTGCGCACACCAACTCAAACGACCTGATAGAGTGGGCGGATAATACAGCCGAAATAGAGGTTGAGCCGCATAATCATTTCAAACCGACAAGTGGCGTAGGCTCTAACCCCTACAATTATGCCGACCTCGCTTATTTGCTCGACTCGTGCGGGCTTGCCGACACCAGTCGCATCATGGGCGGCTTCATTTGGCGCAACTTTACAATGCCGGTAGCCCTTAGCGAAGACTGGACGCAGTGGCAAACGCCAAAACAAGGCTATACATTCCCGTTTTTCCGTTGGAAACCAACGCTCATTTGGGGCGGCGGCTCGCCGAATCATATCGACGACTATCAAACCTATGGCATTTGGAAGCCGCAGGCGGCTACAACTACTACGTTCGGAGTGCACCAACCCAGCAATAGCTTGGTCTGCTTTGGCAACGGCTGCGGCGACGAGTTTGTGTTGTGGGACACGACCAATGTGCAGTTGCTTTGCAATCGTATCATGAATTTTGTGGACACCGTAAACACCCACTATGCGGGCAATCCAAATGCCTTTTTTACCATGAAGGTAATGATGAACTTCCGCAGCTTCCCGAGTGCCAATTTTGCTGCCAAGGTCGGGCAAATTATCCGAACAATCAAGCCGTACACAGATAATGGCAGCTTGGTTTGGCGCAATATTTACGAAACCTATCAAACGTGGCAACAGTTGCACCCGAATGCTGCCGATTACTTCAACGAGTCATGCAGCAATATTACTCGCAGCAATGCCACCCCGATTTATACAGATACCCGCAATATTCCGATATCTGATGAAGCTAATGAGTTTGCTTTCTATCCAAACCCTGCCTATCAAGAGCTGTCATTTGTGTTCAAAAGTAAGCCACAAAGCGGGCAAGACGTTTTCATTTTTGACGCACTCGGCAGGCTGTGTCGGGAGGGGCGTGTGCAAGATGGCGACAAGATGTCCATTGATAAGCTCACAACCGGCGTTTATTGGGTGAAAACCGGCGCAGGCGTACAAAAAATGGTCAAGCTATGAGCCCTTTTAACCTCACGCAAAAGTACCCCCATAAAATAGCATACGGCTGCAAAAAACCTCACAAATAAACGTATGAAAACGGATTTAGACCCGGCGCGGTAGCGACTACTCTTTTACCAACCTCAAACTATGCGCCGTATTATTTATGTTCACTTTCAGAATGTAGAATCCTGCCGGCAAGTTGTCTATCAAATGAAAGTCTATTTGCGATTGTCCGGTCGGAAAAACAGGCTCTGTTTGTACCAATTTCCCTGATTCGTCAAACAATTCAAGGCTTGTTTCGCTTGTAATAGGCTGTACAAAGCGAACCGTAGTAGCGGCGTGTACCGGATTTGGCGAGATTGCGATATAATCACTTTCGGGCATTTTATTTGTACGATATGAAAACTATTATAATTTTATTTTTGTTTTTAAATACGTTTTTTTTAATGGCACAACCCGCTGTTAGAGAGGCAAAATGTGACAATACTTGGCTGCTGGGCTATGGAAGTTTCAGCCCTGATAGCAGGTTTGGTTGTAGTAAAATAAACTTTCAAAATGATATATTCGTTAGAGATGATAGCCGTTTAGACTTTTCAGAAACGATTGCTGTTATGTGCGATACGGTAGGCAATCTTTTATTTTATACGAATGGCGTAATGGTTGGTGATAAAAATTTAAATAAAATGCAAGGTTCCGATACACTTAATCCAGGCTATTTTTCTTCATATAATTGGAATGGCGATAGCGGTTATCGTACTGTTCAAGGTGCTTTAATATTGCCATTTCCGAATCACGCCGATAAGTATTATTTATTTCATGTAAGAGATAGAAACCCTACTTTTACGGCTCCGACTGTACCTGATAAAGAAGGGCTTTATTATACCACTATAGATATGAGCCTAAATACCGGCTTAGGACAAGTTACCAGTTTGCGCAATCCAATTATACAAAATGATAGCCTTGATGGTCGTTTGCTTGCCTGTCGTCATGCAAACGGGCGCGATTGGTGGATATTGGTATGGAATTTTCGGTCGGGCGAGTATCGGAGTATGTTGTTCGACCCGCAAGGTGTGCATATCAGCCCTTGGCGCGGCACAACCGCGCAGCGTAGTTATTTTAATTTATTGGGCAATATTGGTCAAAGCGCGTTTTCTCCAGATGGCAGCAAGTTTGCCACCAATATCAATTTAGGCGAAAATTTCGGTAATTATGTTTCGCTCTACGATTTTGATAGGTGTAAAGGTATCATATCCAACCCCCAATATTTTCATTTTAACGATTCGCTCCCAACAGGTGGTGTGGCGTTTTCGCCAAATTCGCGGTATTTGTACCTCAATAGTGCGGGCAAAGTATATCAGCACGACCTCACACAAAATCCGCCTATTGATACTGCCGCTGCACCTATTGCCGAATGGGACGGTTTTATGGAACTCGGACAACTTGCGACTACCTTTT
>JBEEMU010000514.1:0-2536 GCA_041192485.1 Bacteroidota bacterium
AGAGGTAACGTTAAGTGTTAAACGTTTAAACGTTACCAACACCTTTTTTTAGATGTTGGTAACGTAGTTTTATGTATTCGGGCGTGTTTTGTTACCCATTATTTGGTCGTTTTGTTACCCATTATTTGGTCGTGTTATGTTACCCATTATTTGGTCGTGTTATGTTACCAACACAGAAAAGGTGTCTTGGTAAGGGTATTAAAAAACATTTAAACCGCGCCATCTATTTTCAGTTCTTTTGCCAAATCATCGACCATTTTCTTTATTTTCATCTGCATTTTCAGTAAAATAATAAAATCAACGCCTTCCACAGGCTCGCCATCGCGCTTTTTTTGGTCTAATTCGCTTAATTTCAAGCGATTTTTTTCCAAAACGCGCTGCATTTTCCGCCATTTGAAGTGATTAACGGTATTAATCGCTTCACGTTCATAGTTTTCGTCGGGCAATTCTTGTGTAAAAAGCGGTTTTTCGTGCATTTTCACCCAATTTTCGCTATACAGATACTGTTCATCTAAAGAAAGGAGCGTTACGGCAAGCGTGCGTAATTCTTTTTTTTCATGTTGTAAAAAGTAAGGCGTTTGCGGCAATTCGCCTTTATTTGCCAAAAGCAAACACTCTTCAATGAGCATTTTATAGCTCGGTTCGTCTATTTCGGGCAGCAAATCCTCCATATTTACCAAGACAAAATGAGCTAAAGGCATATTTTTCTTGATGATTTTAGTGCCATATTGTATCAATATTTTAGCAACTGCTCGCTCTTGAAACTCTTCGCCTGTTGGATTATTCTCTTCCTTTGCGAGAATATTCGGCGTGTCGGGCGAGGGAAAGGAGTCTTCGTCGTAGAAATTAGGTTCAAAATCAGGCGAAGCCGTCTTATTTGCTTTGTTTTGCGGTTTTTGCGGGGTCGTTTGCAGCGGCGTTTGCGTATTTGTCCGCGCTTGAGCCGCATTATTTGCTGCCGTGATATTGCGGCTTTTTATTTTATTCACTTCTTCTGTCAAAATTTGCTCGTTCATCTGCAACAAAACGCTACACTCGCGAATATAGACGGAACGCGCAATAGGTTCGGGTATTTTGGAAATACTTTCCACGATATCCTTCAACACCTTGATTTTTTGAACAGGGTCGTTTTTAACTTCTTTGAGAAGAGTAGTTGTTTTGAATAAAATAAAATCTTTCGCTTCGTCGGTAATAAAGGTTTTAAATGCGTCTGCGCCTATTTTCTGCACATAGCTATCGGGGTCTTCGCCCAACGGAAACAAGACAATTCGCACATTCAAGCCTTGCTCCAACACCATATCTAAGCCGCGCAGAGCTGCTTTTATACCCGCTGCATCGCCATCATATAATATTTTTATATTATTCGTATGGCGTTTTATGAGGTGTATTTGGTCGGTTGTGAGCGAGGTACCGCTACTTGCCACCACATTTTCAATACCTGCTTGCGAAAGCGAAACAACATCTAAATAGCCTTCGGTTAAAATACATTCATCTAATTGTCTAATCGCTTTTTTTGCGTGGTAAATACCGTAGAGTAGTTTACTTTTATTATAAATTTCGGTTTCTGCCGTATTTAAATACTTAGGTTGCAATTTTGCGTCCATCACGCGCCCTCCAAAACCAACCACGCGCCCCGACACATTATGAATAGGGAAAAGGACTCTATTTCTAAAAAAATCGCGCCCTTCTTGCCGCGTCAATCCGCCTTGTTTTAGCATATCAAGGCTATACCCTTTTTTAAGGGCGTATTGCGTAAAATCGTCTTGCGTACTTGGGTTTTGCGACGGCGGCGAAAAGCCTAATCCGAAGCGCTCAACCGTTTGAATAGACAAGCCGCGCTGCTTGAAATAGGCTAATCCGACGCTTTTCCCATAATCTGTTTGCGTAAGCTGCTGCGAATAATATTCTTTTGCAAACTCGTTGACCAAATAAAGCCCATCGATGCGCAATTTTTCGTCTTGCACTTCTTTGGTATAAACAATTTCTTCTAACTCGATATTGTATTTTCGCGCCAAGGTGCGCAAGGCCTCGGGATAAGAACAGTTTTCGTGTTCCATGATAAAGCCGACAGAATCGCCGCCTTTGCCGCAGCCAAAACATTTAAAAATACCTTTAGCGGGCGAAACAGAAAAAGAAGGCGTTTTTTCATTGTGAAACGGACAAAGCCCCGTCAAGTTCGTACCGCTTCGACGCAAATTTACGATGTCGCCCACGACATCTTCAATCCGTGCTGCGTCTAAAATGAGTTGTATAGTTTTCGGGTCTATCAATCTTGTTTACCAATTTGAACGTATAAAATGACTATAAAAATTGGCTTACCCAGCCGTCAATATTTCGTTTTTCGGTCGTAAAATTGATACCGATGCCGATAATTTCTTTATTATTATGTCGAAAGGCTTGCGCGTAATCTTTATAGATGATTTGCTGCAACGCAATTTCGGGTGATTCGTCTAATTTGAACTCAAAAATAAATGTATGCGTTTTAGTGTGAACAACCGCGTCGCTGCGGCCGTCGCTCAGGCACACTTCACTTTCG
>JBEEMU010000515.1:0-4298 GCA_041192485.1 Bacteroidota bacterium
ATTAAAGTCTATTCACAAGCGTTTATAGCCCAGCATATTGAAGGCTAATGACAATATGACTGCCACATGTGGCAGTCGGTGTTTAAAAAAAATAGCGGATACTGCATATAAATGCTTAACTTTGTGGGGTTAAATCCAGTTAGGAATGTGTAAATGATAAGTTGGGCAGGTTTTGCGAAGGATTTTGGCACGAAGCAAGGCAAATTTTGAGTTCAACGCAGCGCGTTGTACGAAAAATTTAACAGGAACAAAATAAAAACAAGCTAAAAAATGAGGTTAAACCTTTAAAAACAATTTTATGTTTAAAAAAATCGCCACGAACCTAACCTTTTGGGTCTTAGTTTCACTTGTTGCAGGAGCCTGCTTGGGCTATTTCGCGCCTAAAACAGCCGTTGAAATGAAACGATTGAGCGAATGGTTTATTTCTATTATAAAAATATTCATCATTCCGATTATTTTTTTGACAATAACGGTTGGGATAAGCGGCATGGGCAAGCTAAAACAGGTGGGGAAAACGGGTGGCAAAGCCTTGCTCTATTTTGAAATCGTCACCACTTTCGCCCTCTTTATCGGCGTTTTTGTTGCCAATATCATACGTCCAGGCGATGGGATAGACACCTCAAAAACGAATATTGCCGAAGTCGCGAAATTTACGGCGCAAGCCGACGACTTTTCGTGGCTCAAATTCCTACAAGACAATATGACGCTGCAAGTATTGATTTTTTCGGTCGTTTTTGGCATTATTTTATTATATATGAAGCCCAAAAATGCGCAAGAAAATGAAGCCGACGCTATTATAAAATTCTTGACAATGCTGTCGGGCTATGTTTTTAAAGCCTTGCATTATGTGATGTTTTTTGCGCCTATTGCCGCATTTGGCGGTATGGCGTTCACGGTCGGCAAGTTTGGTATCAACTCGTTATTAGCTCTCGGTAAACTGATGCTGACCTTTTACAGTACAGCATTCCTCTTTGTCTTTGTCATTCTCGGTTTATTATTGCGTTATTACAATATCTCGTTGTGGAAATTATTGATTTTCATCAAAGAAGAATTGCTAATTGTTTTAGGCACAGCCTCATCAGAAACCGTTTTGCCTGCGATAATAGCCAAATTGGAGCGTTTCGGCTGCCGCAAATCGGTGGTTAGCTTAGTCATTCCCGCAGGCTATTCATTCAACCTCGACGGAACCACGATTTACCTTTCTATGGCAATCATCTTTTTGGCGCAAGCCTATAAAATAGAGCTTTCATGGGGCGAAATTGGCTCTATTATCGGCGTGTTAATGGTTTCGTCGAAGGGCGCAGCAGGTGTAGTTGGCAGCGCGTTTATCGTACTTGCTTCCACCCTAAAAGCCATTCACGTCATTCCTATCGAAGGCTTGGCTTTGCTTATCGGCATCGACCGTTTCATGGCAGAAGCTCGCGCTATCACGAATATTATCGGCAATAGCGTTGCCACCATTTTTATAGCTAATAACGAAGGCGAATTTGATAGGGTTAAATATGAGGCAATTTCTTAGAAAAATAGTGCTTATCTCCTCAGTAAAGCATCTTAAATAAGGAGGAAGGAACACGGATTCAACCCATTAAACACGGATTTAATTGGTTTTTCATTCATTTTAGGTTAAAAATAAATAAAAATGAATTTCATATCAATTTTTGCATTAAATTTGCATCTTGAAACTTAGAACTTCTTCTTGTTTTTTCTTCTTCTTGTTTCTTCTTCTTGTTTCTTCTTTCTTAATCATAAAATAACTAATAACCTAATTTGGAAACCTTCATCTCTCCGCCCGTTGCTACGAATAATATGACCGATATAGACCACCTATTCGGTAAAAATTACGAATCGTATGTAAACACGCTCTACAATTTCGCTTTTCGCCTCACGCAACATAATGCCGACGCTGCCGACCTCGTGCAAGACACGTTTCTGAAAGCTATTCGCCATTATGAAAAATATCAACAGGGAACTAATTTAAAGGCTTGGTTGTTTAGTATATTAAAGAATACTTTTTTAAACGAGTATAATAGAAAGGCGAAGCATCAGCCCTTTATTGACTTCGATGAAATTCGCCCTTATCATGAGCATGAAGAACTCGAGACAAACGCGCCTGCTACTTATTTAGATATGCGTCACGAAATATTTGACGATATGATTGGCGACGAAGTAACTCGCGCCTTAAACGCGCTTTCGGCTAACGAGCAAACCATCATTTTACTCGACCTCGAAGACTTTTCTTACGAAGAAATGTCGGAAATATTACAAATACCTGTGGGAACTGTGCGGTCGCGCCTGTTTCGCGCCCGAAACAACCTCAAAACAAAATTATATGACTATGCCGTGAATATGGGCTTTAAAGATAAACGATGATGAAAAAATACGTCTAAATAATTTATAATCCAAAAATTAAATTTAAGAATATGGAACCGTTCACACACCGTCTCATGGACTATCTAAAAGGCGAGCTTCCTACGGATAGTGCGCAACAAATTCGCAACGAAATAGGGGCGAATGAATCCTTGCAAGAGGCTTATTTGCGCGAAAAGCACTTTAATGACTTTTTACGCAGCCGCTTGCAACGGCAGCCTGTTTCGGCGGGCTTGGCGCAAAATATTCGCCGCAAAATCACGCAAGACCGCTTAGACGACACGAAGCCGCCTCACTTAACCTAGGTATAGGTTATTTATGGCCTAACCGCTTCCTGTTCTAAGTCCTTATCGCTTATGCCGTTGATACAGCCCTGTGAGAGGAATTCCTCGTGCAGGGCTTGATGCTCTATAAACACACACTTTATGAACAATAATCTCTTAGACACCCCTGAAACACCAACCACTACCAGACGCGATTTTGTGCAATTCGTAGCCAAATGGACTATTGTCGTCTTATTTACAACCTCATTTTTCTAAAAAAATCATGCCTCGTACCCCAATATTCGGCTTGTTTCGCCGTGCATTTCGTTTGGCGCAAGCCGCTAATCAGCAAAAAATAACCGCTTCGGAAGCTATCGAGCGGTGTGAAGCGGCGAATTACTCGCGGCGCAACTTTCTAAAACAAGGCGGTTTGACGGCGGCGGCACTAAGCGTGCCTTCGTTTTTGCTGACCGCTTGCAACAAAGACAATAGCCTGCGCCCGACAAATATTGCTATCGTCGGCGGCGGTATTGCGGGCTTAAACTGCGCCTATGAATTGCAAAAAGCAGGCTATACTTCTGCGATTTACGAAGCATCGAAGCGCGTAGGCGGACGGATGTTCACCGCAAAAAACAGCATGGCGCAAGGCTTGACCACCGAATTAGGCGGCGAGTTCATCGATACCAGTCACACTACGATTTTGCATTTGGCGCAGGAATTTGGGCTGTCTATCATCGACACGTTTTCTGCCACTGAAGCTGCCCTTGCGCGGACGACCTATTTTTTCGGCGGACAATTGTATAATGAGCAGCAAATTGTGGACGCTTTTATGCCGATTGCCGCCGCCATACAAGCCGATATCGACTCGTTGCCCGACGAATGTGATTATAAACACGCCGCGCAACTCGCCGCCTTAGACAACCAATCTATTAGCCAATACCTTGCGAATATCGGCGCGTCGGGCGCAATAAAAGCACTCATTGAGCAGGCTTACATCGGCGAATTTGGCTTGGAAGCTAACGAACAAACCGCCGTGAGTATGCTTTTTCTGCTTTCGGCCGATACTAACGCAGGTATTTTGCAACTATACGGCGCAAGCGACGAACGCTATAAAATAGCAGGCGGCAACCAGCAAATACCCGACAAAATAGCCGAAAAACTCAACTCAAACCAAATCCGATTGGAACATCGCTTAGTTCGTCTTGAAAAAAATTCAACAGGCGGCGGTTACTTGCTGTTTTTTGATGAAAATGGCAAAACGGTGCAAACGCAAGCCGATATTGTGGTGCTAACTATTCCGTTTTCTATTTTAAAAACCGTGGAAATGCGTGTGTCTATGTCTGCCGAAAAACGGTATGCCATCGATAATTTGGGCTACGGTACCAATGCCAAACTGATGCTCGGCATGAGCAGTCGCCCTTGGCGGAGCGTGGGACATTCGGGCTATTTCTACTCCGACCTCACGGTTCAGCAAGGCTGGGATAATGCGCAAATGCAAAACGGCAATAACGGCGCGGGCGGTATTACGCTGTTTTCGGGCGGTCTAAACGGGCTGGCAATGGGCAACGGAACGCCAGAATCGCAGGCGGCGGCGCAATTGCCGAAATTGGAGCAAGTGCTTGCTGGCACAGCGGCGGCCTATAATGGCAAGGCTATTCGTATGCACTG
>JBEEMU010000516.1:0-4228 GCA_041192485.1 Bacteroidota bacterium
AAAATTATCCAACGGCATATTGCCCGTATTATTAAAATTAATAGTATAGGTTTGCACATCGCCAATCACGTTTGTATTACTACTAATAGTTTTTGTAATAGTCGTGTTGCAGTTTGGCACAAAATTAGTAACGGTGTGGCAACTGCGGCTTGCGCCAATTTGTGCGCCGTTTGCAAAGGTTTGCTGGTTGCCGAAAACGGCACTCCCGTTACACACCGTTGCGCCATTGCTAAACACGCCCGAAGGGTAGTTTACCACAATTTGCCGTTTAGTACAAAAAGCCGTATTGCTCGCTAATTGGTCGCCCAAACTCCAGGTTACCGTGCGGTTTGCAGCATTATACACGCCCGAAAGCGTGGAGGAAACGTAGCTTGCGCCCACCGGCAACGTATCAATCATTATCGCATTTAATATATCGGGGCTGCCGTTTGTTACCGCATTCGCAGGGTCGCAAAGCGAGATTTCGTAGGTCACATTATTGCCCAAAAAGGCTTGCCCAGAGGGCGTAATTTTTACTTTTGATACCGTCCATAGCGAAACAGGTGCTAATAAGGTGTGTGTCACTGTTGCAGGGCCTATCGTGATAGCACTGCCATTCGAAGTACCCGACACACTTGCCGTATTCGTGACGCTATTGCCTGCCGCAAAAGGCGGCGCAGGATAACGTACCGTCACACTCACTTTCGTGCAAGAAGCCGTATTACTTGCCGTCAAAGTACCCAAACTCCAAGTAACTACGCCGCTACTGTAAGTGCCGCCGCTTGTGGCCGATACAAACACCGCGTTCGCAGGCAACACATCAGTCACGACTGCGCCCACCAAATTTACGCCGCCGTTTTGCGCCGCATTCGCAGGGTTGCAAACCGATATATCGTAGGTCACATCTCTACCAATATAAGGGGTGGTCGTTGGGCTGGCTTTTACTTTCGTAATCGTAAAAAGATTGACGGGCGCAGGCACATTAATCGTCACATTCGCACACGATGACGAAACCGTACCCCCAATATTCGTCAGCGCACCTACGGGGCAGTTTGTCGTTATAATACTGCCAGCAGGAAGCCCCGTTTTTGCCTTTACCACCACCTTTAATTGCCCCGTAGAGCCAGCAGGAAGAGTGGGTAAAAATGTAAACACTATAGTGTGCGTTCCCGCATTATACACCCCCGAATTCGTGTGCGTCGTACCGAGCGACGACACAAACTCGAATTGCGCGGGCAGCGCATCTGTAATCGTAGCTCCCGTGCAGGCAGTTGTTAGCGACGAACACGAGTACTGAATGGTATAAACCACCGACATACCTGGGGTACAGGCAGACAAATCGGCTGTTTTTGTCAAGTTAAAGGCTACTTGGCCATTTGTTGCGAACGAAACGCCAAGTAGGAAACCAACAAGGGCAAGGGATTTTAAAAAATAGTTCATTTAATTTGAGATTAAATTGACAAATTGACCGTATAAGGAACCTGTAAATGATAACTTGGGCAGGTTTTGCGAAGAATTTTGGCATGGGGGAATACTGCTATCAATAGACGTATAATACTTGACAAAGGTTGCACCAATTAAATTTTTCTTAAATTTAGAGCAGCATATTATTTCATTTTTGTCCCCGTTCGTTTCGGTTTACCTTGCTAATATCTCACCCTAACACGCCCAAAAAAGAGGCGGCTAACGTTTTTTCACGCTTTTCACCGCCAAAAGTAACGCATTTTTCAGTTTTTGGCGTATCTTTGTGCCAAAATATTTAGGTTTTAAATTGAAGAAATACGATATATGCAACATACTATAAAATCTGCGGTGACTCTGAGCGGCATCGGGCTGCATACGGGGCGGATGGTCACGATGACCTTTCAGCCTGCGGGCACCAATCATGGCTTTAAGTTTAAGCGAACCGACCTCGAAGGCCAGCCTATCTTGGCAGCCGATTGCGACCTCGTCGTTTCTACCAATCATGGCACGACAATTCGTAGTGGGAATGCCCAAATTTCGACCATCGAACACTCGCTTTCTGCCCTCTGCGGCTTAGAAATCGACAATGTATTGATTGAAATAGATGGCCCCGAAGTTCCCATTTTAGACGGCTCTGCCAAGATTTTTATCGAGGCTATCAATAAGGTCGGGCGCGAAAAACAAGATGCTCCACGCGAGTATTTGGAAATCACGGAACCCATCGAGTTTTACGACGAACTCACGGGTACCGAACTCATCGCACTCCCCGCCGACGAATTTCAAGTGACGGCTATGATTGATTTTAGCTCGCCAATCATCGGGCAGCAATATGCCGCCTTGCATAGTATAAAAGATTACGAAAAACAAATTTCGCCCTGCCGAACCTTCGTTTTCCTACACGAATTAGAGCAGTTATTGTCGCAAAACCTCATTAAAGGCGGCGATTTAGACAATGCCATTGTCATGGTCGACCGCATCATGCAGCCCGAAGAATTGGAAGCATTAGCCGTTAAATTGGGCAAACCAAGTATAAAAGTGGAAAAAGAAGGCATTTTAAACACCATAAAACTACACTTTCCGAACGAGCCTGCTCGCCACAAACTCTTAGATGTCATCGGCGATTTGGCCTTAGTCGGTAAACCTATTAAAGGAAAAATTGTTGCTACTAAACCAGGGCATACGTCGAATGTGCAGTTTGCAAAATTATTAAAAGAAGCGTTTAAAAAGCAAAAAAAGCTACGCGGTATCCCGAAAATAGATTATCACGCCGAGCCAGTTTACGATTTCCAAAAAATACAATCGATGTTGCCGCACCGCTATCCGTTTTTATTAGTCGATAAAATCATGGAAATGTCGGCTAATCATGTCATCGGTTTGAAAAATATCACGTTCAATGAAGAGTTTTTTCAAGGACATTTTCCAAATAATCCAGTCATGCCAGGCGTGTTGCAAATAGAAGCCTTAGCGCAAACAGGCGGTATTTTGGCCCTTTCCACCGTTCCCGACCCCGAAAACTGGGACACTTATTTTTTAAAAATAGACCAAGTAAAGTTCAAGCAAAAAGTAGTACCCGGCGATATTTTAATTATGAAAATGGAGCTGCTTTCTCCCATTCGACGAGGCATTGTCCACATGCAAGGAACGGCTTATGTGGGCAATAAAGTAGTGTCGGAGGGCGAACTGACGGCGCAAATAGTCCGCCGAAAAATAGACTAATCAATCATTAAAATAAAAATTTATGTCATCACACCATCCACTCGCTTCCATCGACCGCCGTGCAGTCATCGGCGAAAACGTCGTTATCGAAGCCTTTGCCCACATCGAAGAAGATGTCGTTATTGGCGATGATTGCTGGATTGGCTCTCATGCTGTTCTTAAAAACGGCACCCGTTTGGGTAAAAACTGCAAGGTGTTTCACGGCGCAGTTCTCGGCGCAAAACCCCAAGATTTGAAATTTAAAGACGAAGCCACCCTCCTCGAAATTGGGGAAAATAACGTCATTCGCGAATACTGCACCCTCAACCGCGGAACCCTAGCAACCGGGCGAACAAGCATTGGCAATCATAATATGTTGATGGCTTATGCACACGTTGCGCACGACTGTTTTATCGGCGACCATTGCGTTATTGCCAATAGTGTAAATTTGGCGGGACACGTCGAAGTTGGCGACTGGGCGATTATTGGCGGTGCTACGCAAGTGCATCAGTTTAGCAAAATCGGCGGACATGTCATGATTAGCGGCGGCTCGCTCGTTCAAAAAGACGTTCCACCTTTTGTGAAAGCTGCCCGAAACCCACTCTCCTACGCAGGCGTGAATACAATTGGCTTGGAGCGGCGCGGGTTTTCTCGTGAGCAAATTACGCAAATACAAAATATCTATCGAGTGTTGTTTGTGCGTGGATACAATGTGGTGAAAGCCGTCGGTTTTATACAAAACGACTGCCCTGAAAGCGATGAAAAAACGCATATCCTCGAATTTATTGCTGGGGCAGACCGCGGACTGATTAAAGGCTTTCAATCGGTGCGCGACTAAGGAATGTAACACTTGGCATAAAAAATGGGCTAATTTAATTGTTTCGTCCTCTCACGCTTGTCTTTAAAATACGATGCACAAAAACTCCCCCTTATCCTTTGTTCCCGTTACGCTTTTTGTTTGGGCGCAATTAACTTCCATACAAGTCGCTTCCGCGCAAGTTACTTCCGTGCAAAGCACCTTGGTACAAACATTTTTAAGCCGTAGCGACCTCACTTATTACGAGGAGCTACACGGCGACCTCCTGTCGAA
>JBEEMU010000517.1:0-4625 GCA_041192485.1 Bacteroidota bacterium
ACGATAACTTGGCTCGTTTTACTCGTGTGCGTAGCACGTTCACGTCAATAAAAGCAAGTTTGGCTTGCTTTTATTTTGTTCCTGTTAAATGTTGAGTACAACGCGCTGCGTCGAACGCTTGTTTTGCCTTGCTTCGTGCCAAAATCCTTCGCAAAACCTGCCCAAGGTATCATTTACACGTTCCTAAGGTATGCCCTACGACTTTTCGCTATCGCGGTTCGAGCGAGCCGTTTTCGCAACTTCCCGCGCTTGACGGGCTTGCGAGTGGTAGGGATTGATGCGCAAAGCGGCATCAAAATCGGCAATTGCTTTGGTGTATTCGCCTAAGCGGTGCAGCAGCAAGCCGCGAGCCGTGTAGGTGTCGGCATCGTGCGCAAGTTCGAGGGCTTGATTATAGTCTTCTAATGCGGCTATTTGGTCGCCCAGGTTTAGGCGAGCTTTCGCTCTATTGCGGTAAGCAGGTAAAAACTCTTTGTCTAATTTGAGGGCCTGGTCAAAATCGGCGATAGCCGACTCTATTTGCCCCAATAAAAACTTGGCAAAACCTCGGTCGTTGAAGCCTGCGGCTGTAGGGTGCAGTTTTAGTGTTCGGTCAAAGTCTTCAATAGCATCTATCGTATTTCCATTTTCGAGGTAGGCTTGCGCCCGCAATTGATACGCTCTGTCTTCCAAATTATTGATACGCAAGGCTTGTGTGCAGTTGCGGACAGCCTCGTCATAGTTGCGCAACGCTAAATTAGCCTGTGCGCAACACAATAGCGGCTCCGAACGTTCGATTTGCAACTCGTGGGCTGCATTAAAATCGGCAAGTGCTTTTTTAAAATACGCCACCCGCATATACGCTACGCCGCGTGCAATATAGCCCATATAGGGTTTTTCCATATTCCCTGTAAGAGCTTCGGTATAATATTTGATGGATTCATGCAAACTATCTGCTTCATAGGCTTGTTTACCTTTGAAGTACATTTTTAGTGCCGACTGCGCGTTAGCACTCGACGCAAAGAACAAAAACAAAGAAAGTATAGAGATAATCCGCATAAAATTATTTTTTAATTTTTTTAAATAGACTTTAAAGACGACAATTGTATAGCAAAGGTTGTACCACTTTTTTTTCTTACTTCATTATATAGGAATATGACAAAATACAGAGGAATGGAATGATACTCGATGGAAATTGGTTATACTATTCTCATTCGGGCGATAGATTAAAACATATAAGCAACTATTTTGAACCACCTAAGAAACTCATAAGAAGGTTAGTCACATAAGGTTTTGTGGGTTGAATACTCTAAAAATAGGCTTATGTGACCTTTATATGACCTTACATACTTAAGATTATCACATATAAAATAATTATAATTAAAAAATGGATTTAAAAAACGCAAAAGTGTTAGTTACGGGCGGTACGAGTGGAATAGGCTACGAAACAGCCAAATTATTACTTGCAGAAGGAGCAGTAGTGGCCATTTGCGGACGCGACGAAACGCGCACCGCAATAGCCGCACAAGAACTCGGCGCAACTCCGATACCATGCGACGTGCGCAGTGAAGCAGATGTGTGTCGCATGGTCAAGACGGTTATTGACGTGTTTGGCAGCTTTAACGTGGTGGTGAATAATGCCGCTTACGGAATATTTGGGACTTTGGTAGAAATGCCAACCGACAAATTCGACGATATTTGGGAAACGAATGTGCGGGGCGCAATGCTCGTTGGGCGCGAGAGCGCAAAGCATTTTGTAGAACAGCAAACGGGCAATATCATCAATATTTCAAGCACCGCAGGCTTGAATGGCTTTGCGGGCGGAACGGCGTATGTTGCCTCAAAGTTCGCCTTAAAAGGCATGACCGAATGTTGGCGAGCCGAGCTGCGGCCGCATAATATCCGCGTGATGCTTGTCAATCCGAGCGAGGTGCAAACTAATTTTGTGGTGAATAGCGGGAACGCTGCCCGTCCACATAGCGACAGCAAATTGGAAGCCGAAGAAATTGCGCACACGATTATTAGTATGCTCAAAATGAATAATCGCGGCTTTATTACCGAAGCAACGGTGTTTGCGACGAACCCGAAATAGAGAATGAAAAAGTAGTTACTTTTTACCCGTTTCCCTTGAAATGGCGAGAACTCTCGGCACATTTCATTTGAGCCGAAAAATGCTTTACACTTCATCGCATAATCATTCGTAATATTTAGCTATAAACTATTGATTATTAGTTATTTATAAAATAAAAATACGATTTACAATGAGCAAAGTGTAAAGCTGATAGGAACAGTCCCGAAATCTGAAGGATATACTCGTTGCGACACAACCGACAGAAAAAGCCCCTCCTCTCGTTGTACAAAAAAAGTAAAAAATAAATTAAAATACTAATTTTATAAAAAAACATCGTACCTTTGTCCTAACATCTGCACAACGTCACGTTTTTCAAAATCAACATTTTATATTAAATAATTGTTCGACTCGGTGTGGCAATGGCGGGCTTCAAATCATTGACTTGTCTGATTTTCATTGCGTTATTTGGCAACCTGTAAAGTTGCTTAACATTTAGCGTATTGACAGGGAGATTACAAAGCCACAATACCGGCGACATAAAACATGGCTTATCGGTTTTCGATAAAACCATTGGCGTTGTGTAGATGCTTTTTTTAAAATGAGTTAAAATCTAATATGAACCTTCACGAGTATCAAGGGAAAGACCTTTTGGCGAGCTATGGCGTGACCATACAACGCGGCATTGTGGCCACAACTGCTGTAGAGGCGGTAGAAGCAGCAAAAAAAATGACCGAATTAACAGGCGCACAAGGCTGGGTTATTAAAGCGCAAATTCATGCGGGCGGACGCGGAAAAGGCGGCGGTGTGAAGTTTTGCCCAAGTTTAGCTAAAGTAGAAGCGAACGCCGAAGCAATTATCGGTATGATGCTGAAAACGCCACAAACGCCCGGCGGCATGGACGGCGCAGGCAAATTAGTGCGCAAAGTATTGGTTGCCGAAGATATGTACGCACCTGGCGAAAGCGAGGTGAAAGAGTTTTATATGAGCGTTTTGATGGACAGAGCCGCAAAATGCAATGTCATCGTGTATAGCACCGAAGGCGGTATGGATATTGAAACCGTCGCACACGATACGCCGCACCTCATTTTTAAAGAATGGATAGACCCGACACTCGGATTGCAAGGCTTCCAGACACGCAAAATCGCCTTCAATTTAGGGCTTTCGGGTAAGGCGTTCAAAGCAATGACGGTTTTTATTCAACAACTTTATAATGCGTTTCTAGGCTCCGATGCCGCAATGTTTGAAATAAACCCTTGTTTGAAAGACAGCGGCGACCGCATCGTTGCCGTTGATGCGAAGGTTAGTTTAGATGAAAACGCCCTTTTTCGTCATAAAGACCTCGAACTACTGCGCGACATCACCGAAGAAGACCCGACCGACGTGGAAGCCCGCGAATTTGAGCTGAACTATGTGAAACTCGACGGCAACGTAGGCTGTATGGTAAACGGTGCAGGTTTAGCAATGGCAACGATGGACTTAATCAAAATAAGCGGCGGCGAACCCGCTAATTTCTTAGACGTAGGCGGTACCGCCGATGCCAAGCGCGTAGAAAACGCCATGCGCATCATTTTGAAAGACTCGAATGTAAAAGCCATTTTAATCAATATTTTCGGCGGTATTGTCCGTTGCGACCGCGTTGCACAAGGCGTTGTTGATGCCTATAAAGCTATCGGAAACATTCCCGTACCTATCATCGTCCGTTTGCAAGGCACAAACGCCGAAATTGCTAAAAAACTCATCGATGAATCGGGTTTAGACGTGTATTCTGCCGTAGAATTTCAAGAAGCCGCCGATTTAGTGAAAAAAGTGTTGGCATAAGCGGCTGTTTTCACTACTAAGCGTGTTTCTCGTGTGCGTTTATTTTAGCAACACACACATTTATACACAAAAAAGGCGCACTGTTTTTAAAACGGTGCGCCTTTTTTGCTTTTTTACGTCAATATCCACCTTGTGGGTAGAGTATGTCAGTTCTTGTTTTTGTTACCACTAAACCTAAAAAGTTTTTGAAACCTTATAGGTTTGAGGGTACGAAAAACAGCCTTTTTGGAGGTAAAACAAACCAATTTCCCAAGAACTGACACTCTCTGACCTTGCGGGTACTGCGACACTTGCACCGCAGTTTAGTTTAGAGTCTAACCCCTTATTTACTACACCATTATCCTTAGAATTTCGTACCTTTGCGCGTTAAAAATAAAAAGCACCAAAATTTATGGTAAAAATACGCAATATAGAATTGCCCGATTTCCCACTTCTGCTTGCGCCGATGGAAGACGTGAGCGACCCGCCGTTTCGTGCGCTTTGCAAAGCGCAGGGCGCAGATTTAATGTACACCGAGTTTATTTCGGTAGAGGGCTTGATTCGCGAAGCAGATAAAAGCGTAAAAAAACTCGATATTTATGACGAAGAACGCCCGATTGGTATTCAAATTTTTGGGGCCGACATCGAGCATTTACAAGGCGTTGTGCCGATGATAGAAGAGGCTGGCCCCGAATTATTAGACATCAACTTTGGGTGCCCCGTGCAGAAAGTAGTTTGTAAGATGGCTGGTGCGGGTATTCTGCGCGATATTCCCCTG
>JBEEMU010000518.1:0-4730 GCA_041192485.1 Bacteroidota bacterium
TCCTATTTTGATAAAACCGCAGTAATAAACCGAAAATCAGATTGCCGAGCCACACGCCCCACAAGCCGAATGCAATAAACAAATTGCCCACATTGAGCAGGGCTTCGCCTGCGACTTTTGACTCCACCGAATAGTAGGCACTTAGCTGTATGACAACTTCGGGTGCCGGATAATACGAACTTTTATTGGGTAAAATGAGCCGCGGAATACCAGTTAAAAACGGATAAATAAACATCGTTTTGCCGTTTTCGTGTGGCGTATTCGGAAAGTCGTCGTAGTGTTTTAGTACAATCATGCAAGGCAAAGCGCCGCGAGTTTGGTCAAAAATAACGCTGTAGTCGAATTTTGCAGGATTCCATTCCAAGTCGCCAAATTTGCCAAAAGTAAGTTGCAAACGGTTGAAAGTGGAAAAAATAATGATATAAAAGCTAAAAACAACGCCTAATAAGGCTAAAACTGCGGTTTTCGTGTTTATCGTATTTTTATATAAAAAAGCAAAACCGAAGCCTATGAGCGTTAAAATGATGCGATAGCGGAAGCCTAATAAAACAAAGAGCAAAAATGATAATAAAACCATGCCCAATAAAATAAGCCGACGCACATCTAAGTAGTAAGCGGCAATCAGAATAGGCACGAGAGAATCGGAGAAGCTCTGCAAATAATTGGTGCTACCATCGAAACCAAGCAGGGTATCTTGTGTGCTTTTCCCTGTTAAAACGGCAAATATATTCACACCCGCCGACAACATATTCACAAAAATAATGGAATAGAAAAACAAAAACAAACCGATAATTTTAATTTTTACGTCATAAAGCGGTTTCGGCGCACGATACGGCAGCTTGCTCGTCGGTATTAGGTTGTAGCCGACGATAAAACACAAAACGCCCAGACTGAAAATTAGGGTGCATTTGTAATAATAATATTCGGGAATATACATTGCCATAATATACTCTCGCCCCGCCAAGCAAAAATAGGTGGGCGTGATGAAAAGGTACATCGTATAAATAGCTAACACGAAGGAATACGGGAGGTTTTTCCGAAGCCCGCCGCGAAAGATAACGGTTGCGATACCTAATATATAGATGGTTGAAATAAGTATAAAAATCATTTTCTAAGTAGGAGGTAAAATAAGGATATAGTGAAAAGCACTTACAGCGGCAAGCTATCCACGAAGTTTTGCCAGCGCGTGTAGTAGTTTTCCCATCTAAATTCGTTTTGTATTGTTGTGACGGCCGCCGCACGCATGGCTGCCATTTTTGCTGGATTTTGTATTAAATTTGCAATATGCGCTTCAAAAATAGCCGATGAGCGAATGGGGACAAGGTAGCCGTTTTCGCCCGTTTTGACGGCTTCTGCGCCGCAATGCTCGCTCACTATCGGCAATAAACCGACGGCCATGGCCTCCATGATTGTCAGCGACGAGCCTTCAATCAAGCTCGGCGAAACCAAAATATGTGTATTTAAAAACAATTCGCGCAGTTGCTCGCGAGGCATAAACGGTACCAATTCGTAATGTCCGCTGTAATATTCTAAGGCTTCCGCGCAGTCAAACACCTTGCCGACTAATCGTAAACGGACATTAACGCCGCTTTCGCGCAAATTTTTAACCGCTTCTAAAATGTATTTTATGCCTTTTTTCTGCTGAATTTGCCCCACAAAAACAAGCTCTAAGGTACTGCCCGTTATATACGGCTTGATGCTGGCAGGGTTTATTGGTTCTAAATGCGTTCCGTAGGGTATTTTTACAATTTTATCGGGCGAAATTCCGTTTTCTACCAAACTATGTTTTACAAAATCAGATGGAACGGTAATATAAGTAGCTTCGTCAAATTCGGCTTCCAAGCGTGCGTATAATTCGGGTATGAAAACGTCGGTCAAGCTCGCCGCAAATTCGGGAACTAAGGCTTTTTCGTCTTCCAATATCTTTTTTATACTTCGGTGATGCAAGGTCGGCATATCTAAAATGGCTATACCGCCGCGCTTTTTTACGGCTCGAAACGAGTACAAACTGCAATTGACATAACTAATCCAAACACAAGGATTTTTCGGCACATAGAAAAGCGCAAGCAATTTGTCGTAATAAGCATCGAACTTTCGGACAAAGCTAATCGCAAATTGCGTCAAGCCCAATACTTTCCACGTCATTACTTTCAAGATATCGAAAATAGGGAATATCCGAATTTTACTGTCGTCTAAGCCCGGAAAGCTGCGCACGGCAAGCAGCGACTTGTGCAGCGAAGGCTTTACTTTTTGAACGATTTTGGAAATAAAATCATTTTTATAATAATATGAAGTGAAAAAGCAACGCAATCTTGCCGATTTTTGAAGGGCAAAAACAATGCGATGCGAGTGTTGAATACCAACATGGGAAAGTATAATGTTTTGTCTGTTTTCTTGACTTTTTTTCTGACCGAGTTCAGACATAGAGCAATATGTGTTTTTTTAAAAGGTAATTTTTATTGTTAAGGTTTATTTGGCCTTTTTGAATCGGTTAATAAGGTTCAAAACCTTGCTAAACAGCAAGAATTAGAGCTTCCTTACGGAAAATCCGCACAAAGGTAGGTCTTTTTTTAAAGTATCGCCTTTATTTTTGGTAAAAATATAATCACACCCACAATTACCGCTGCGATTGCCGTAATTAGCACCGCCGCCGCCGCCGCATCTTTTGCCTTTCCCGCCAAGGGGTGATAGTCGGGCGAAACCAAATCAACGACATTTTCAATTGCCGTATTGAGGGCTTCTGCTGCCAAAACGCTGCCACAACACAGCGCAACAACCGCCCACTCGATGGCTGAAAGCCCACACACGCCGCCCAGAACAATACTCGCAACCAGCCCCACCAAGTGTATTTTGGCATTAGGCTGCGACCTTACGACCTCTGCAATGCCGCTAAAAGCGTAATGAAAACTCTTTAGCCGCGCCTGTATGAATTTTAACATGAAAAATGGTCTAAAAAAAATTACTTATTGACGTGAACTTGCTACGCACACGAGTAAAACTAACCAAGTTATCTTTTACCCATGCCTTACACAGGCCGTAGCAGATAAGTGGCATCGCCACGACCGATATTGTAGCATTGTGTGCGCTTGCGGCAAATTGTACGATTAGGAAATGCCAAAGTACGAGCCGCAAAGTTACGGTATTTCTACCTATCAAACTAAGGATTATTTATAAGCTGTTACTTCCTTATTTACGATAGATTATTTCCCCACTATCCTTCGTTTTAATGTCACAAAACAGCCAGTTTTGACAATTTAAAATGGTCATCGAATACAGCCAGTAAAATTTTACGGCTATGAGGACTGTTCTTTTTATCGATTTTAAAAAAATACTAAATTTATTTTCAAAAAAAAACCTTTTATCTTCGAATAAAATTACTCGAATTAAGACTATTTATATTTTTTTTTATTCTAAATTACCCTGTCACATTTTGCCAAAAATAGCTTTTTAATATATTAGCTAAAAAAACCGTTATTGGCCGTTAATTTTTTTCTTTTTTTTATAAAAAAAATAAAAAAAACTGAATAAAATAAAGGTTTTAAGCCAAGTTTTGGCGTAAAAGGCAGCAGCCACAAATTTTTATTTTTTAAATTATCATTAAAATATATTTTTTAAAAATTATTTATAAAAACTTGATTAACTATTAGTTATGTTTAAACAGGAATTTTTCAATCTACGTATTTAAAAAATCACATTTTGTAAAATATTCTTTGGTTTTAACGTTTCAAACAGACATTAAATTGCCACACGTTTAGGTATTAAAAAAAACAATATATAGAAATAAAAAACAAACAAATTTGGGTAATTAAATTTTTACTCGTACTTTTGCGCTTGGGTATTGCACCATAACGGAATATAGCCCTAACTTAGCGGTACAAACAGCGATAACACTTCTTTAACCATTATAATTTCAAGTCCAAAATATCTAAATTACATGATGTCACAGCAAAATATTCTTTGGCCAAGTATTCTTACTGCCAGTCTGTTGATTGGCTATTCTCCCGTTAGCTTCGGGCAAGAGGCAGCGGTTGTTCCGGTAGCCCCTCAAGCTGTTCCGGCAAATCCTACGACCCCGCCTGTTCCAGACGGCTCTAAGCCTATTGCTTCTATACCAGGTGTTGTGCCTGCTTATATAGGCAACTCGGAGTATGAGCCAGAGTTGCTTCGCGCTCGCCTGTCAAACGTTAGCGGTCAGATAGAACTTACCTATAACGACCTCGTTCGCAATCACATTATATACTATACGCTTCGCAAACGCGATGTTGCCCAGCTAATTTTGGGTCGCCAAAAAGTGTATGAACCCATTTTTGATAAATACTTGCGTCAATACGGTTTGCCGCCCGAACTTAAAAACTTAGCGGTCATCGAGTCGGCGCTCAACCCGTTTGCTGTTTCGCCTGCAGGCGCGGGCGGTTTGTGGCAGTTCATGCCTGGCACTGCGCCTATGTGGGGCTTGAAAATAGATAAGAACGTAGATGAGCGTTTCGACCCCGAAAAAGAAACTGAAGCCGCCTGCAAATTCCTTTCGTTTTTGTACCAACGCTACGGCAACTGGCAGCTCGCTATTGCGGCTTACAACTGCGGCCCCGGACGAGTGGACGCAGCCGTTGCCCAATCAGGTGGCATTTCCGATTTCTGGACAGTTTACGACCATTTGCCAAACGAAACGCGCAATTATGTACCCGCTTTTATTGCGGCTACTTACATGACTAATTTTTATAGCTTGCACA
>JBEEMU010000519.1:0-3184 GCA_041192485.1 Bacteroidota bacterium
AAAGAGTGAAATAATTTTATGTGGTTTAAAATCTAAAATCACCTTATGTGGTTTAAAATCAACTAAAAAAGGTAAAAAGCAGCGTTTCCACCAAAAAAATTAGTACGAGAAGTTTTTAAAAAAATATATAAAAAATTATTTAAAAAATTAACTAAAACAAGATGCAAAAACAAACATTTTTATTCATAATACTTCTCTTCGTTAGCCATTTCTTAGCAGCACAAGGGCAAAAAGCACCGATAAAAATAGATAATAGCGAAAAAGAGCTGCTAATTCAGTTTGAAAATGAAGCAGCGAAAGCCAATTTCGTTGAAAAACAAGGTTTAGATGCACCAAACAGCCTTTTTTATTTAGAAAATAGTGTTATCGAGTGGCAAGTTTACATCTTAAAGCTAAAAGAAACGGCATTTAAAACCATTTTAGAAAATGATTTTAAAAAAGCGGCAGTTGCCGTAGAAAATATTCGGCAAACGGCACAAAAAACGAAAGGAGTGGCGCATATACAGCGAAATACAGCCATAAAACAGCGAAATCTGATGCCGAATGACACCTATTTTGAAGCGCAAACTAATATGAGTATCATCAAAGCACCGGCCGCTTGGCAGTTTGGCACGGGCGGCGTGACTGCATTAGGCGATACTATTGTAGTAGCCGTTTTAGAAATGGGCGGCGGCGACTACAGTTGCGAAGACCTCGCTCCAAATATCTGGCATAACAATGGCGAAATACCGCAAAACGGCATCGATGATGATGGAAACGGCTATATAGACGATTATCAGGGCTGGAATTTTACGACACAAGACGATAATGTTAGCACACTCAATCGGCATGGTACCAGTATTTCGAGCGTTATTGGCGCAAAAGGGAATAATAATATTGGTGTTACGGGGGTGAATTGGAACGTGAAAATGTTGATGATTAGCGGAGCTTCCACGCAGGCGCAAATCGTAGAAGCCTATCACTATGTTTATGCTTTGCGCAAAAAATACGATGCAACAAAAGGGCGCGAAGGCGCATTTATCGTGGCAACAAATGCTTCTTTTGGCATAGATAACGCACACCCTACCGATTTTCCGCTATGGTGCGCCATGTACGACACGCTTGGCAAAGCAGGCATCATTACGGCAGCAGCAACTGCTGATGCTACCGTAGATGTAGATGTCGTCGGCGATATGCCCACAACTTGCGAAAGCAATTACTTAATCGGCGTTTCCGCTTCCGATGAAAAAGATAAGCTACTATCTTATGTGGGTTTTGGTAAAAAAAGCGTTGATTTAACATCGCCAATTGATGTATTTTCTATTTCGCCTGAAAATAATTATACAGGTGGCGTAGGCGGCACGAGCGGTGCTACACCACACGTTACGGGCGCAGTTGCGCTCTTGCACAGTTTAGCAAATCCCGCTTTCGCTAGGGCTTATAGAACAAACCCTGCCACAGCCGCCTTAGTTATCCGCGAAGCAATTTTGCAAAATACAGATAAAAATGACGAGTTGAAAAACAAAGTTAGCAGCGGCGGACGCTTGAATTTATACCGTAGCTTTGCCTATTTAAACAATTATTACCCCGATTACTCCACCGAAACGAGCATCATCAATATTTACCCGAACCCAACAGCAGGCGAAGTAGCCGTTTTATATGGCGGAACAGATGGAAATTCGGTCACATTTGAGCTTTTTGACGCTATCGGGCAAATCATCTGGATAAAAAGACAAATAATTTCGATAGGAAGTCGTACCTTAGCAATTGATTTAAGCACATTGCCATCAAGCGTTTATTTAATACGAATTATCGATGAAAAAGGAGCCTATAATACGCGGAAAATAGTTAAAATATAGCTCGTTTTTCGTTATTTTTGATTGAATTTTACTCTTTTTATACAAAAGGTATAAAAACTTTAGCCAGAACACCCTATTTAATAAGGCTTCAAAATTGTCATTATTTATACACTATTACTTATTTTTGTTGATAAAATAATAAAAAACAAAATTTGACAAAATAATTACAACTTAAATGCAATCTTTTTATCAAAAAAAGCGTCTACTATAGTAGTGTCCCAAATTTTTAAAGGCTTCTCTATTTCTAAGATAGAAATCGCTTCAAAATAAAAATATAAAAAATTACTTTTAAAAGTAATTTTCTTAAAGATAAATGTTATTGATGAGGAAAGAGGATTTTTTGCGCCGCAAAAAACCTCTTTTTTTTATGTTAAAAAAGAAGAAACGTATCTTTTACACGTTCCTTAATCCGTGTACTACTACCCTACGCCACACGGTGTGAATTGCCGCCTAAAAAGATAACCTTCAAAAATAAAATAAAAAACCTCTTTTTACGTTATATAAATTAACGATACTTACCGCTTTCACAACCAACAGCCAACAACCAATAAATCAAAACTTAAAATGAGAAAGTTAGTTCATTGCCTACTTTTTGTAGGACTTGTCGCCGTTTTTAACCCCTTAAAAGTAGCGGCACAACAACAAACCATTCTATTTGCTTCGGGGCAAAAAACGCTATCCGTTTCGGGAAAAAAGCAATTAGACGCGCTTGTTGCGCAAGCCTTGCCTTATTACGAAGTGGCGGGCTACACCGATAGCGACGGCTCCGAAGAGCAAAATTTGCTTCTTTCGCAGCAACGCGCCGCCGTAGTTTCCGATTATTTAAAAGGAAAAGGCGTGGCTTCATCGGCTATTTCATTAGCTTATTTTGGCGAAAGCCAATCTATCAACGATAACCTTAATCCGCAAATAAAGCAGCAAAATCGCCGCGTTACGGTGGTTGGTTATCCGAAAATAATCCAAAATCTAAGCGAAATTGCGCCGCCTGCGCAAATTTTTTCTTTTTCGCCAAATCAAGAAATAAAGTTTACGGAAAAGAACGATATTGCGGTGGAAATTCCTGCTGATGCGTTCAAAACCACGAGCGATGCGCCGATAAATATTTCGTTTAAAAACTATTCTTCGAAATTAGAGATGATTTTGGGCAGCCTCTCGACTACCGCAACCGATGGCGGCTTGTTAGAGTCGGCAGGAATGTTTGCGCTAACAGCCTTGCAAGACGGAAAGCCCTTAGAATTGCAGCAGCCTATCACCTATACTTTTCCGAAAAGAAATGACTCGACGGATTTGGACGAAAACGGCTTTGGTTTATATGTCGGCATCTTGACGAAGGGAGCCGACGGTAG
>JBEEMU010000520.1:0-2538 GCA_041192485.1 Bacteroidota bacterium
TCCGAAGCCACCCGTTGCACCGCCGAAGCCGCCAGTGACGACACCCGTTGCACCGCCGAAGCCGCCGGTTGTTCCTATACCCGATTCGGGGCTTTCCGATATAGATAGAATGTCGATAGCCCGCGAGCAATATAAAATAACGAAAATTGTAAAAGATACTTATAATCAATACACATTCAGTTGTTCGAATCCGTCGGGCGGTGTGATTACGGCTTCGTTTCGCGATAATGTAAAAAGCGGGTATAAAGTGTATGATAACGGCATTTCGTATATCGGACAAGCAATGCCGCAGCTTCCTATTTCGCTTTATCAGAGCGTCGGACTGACGGAGGCGCAAGCAAAGGCACTGCGTTATGTGTCGATGCACGAGGGCAAATATGACGCTATTAATACCTATGATAAGGCTATCTTTTCGTTTGGTTTTATTCAATTTACAGGTAGCAGCATCACTGGCGGCGGCAGTTTAGGCATCTTATTGGCGTTTTATAAACAAAATTGCCCCGACCTCTTCAAACGCTATTTCTCAGCGGTCGGCATTGAGGTGCATTTCAATATAAAAAATAACCTAATAGACGTTTCGATGCCGACTACTGTGAGCGTTATCAACGAAATGACAGGCGAAAAAGCAACGGGCGATGATGCGTGGAAGTATATGAAGGACCATTTGCCGCTGATAGGCCCGTTTATACAGTCGGCTTACGAACCGTCGATGGTGCGCGAACAGTTGCGCGTTGCCGCAATGATGTACGTTTCTACCGCACTTAATTTGAAAGTGAACGTCCCTGTTTTTGGTAAACCGTTTCCGATACCCGCAATTTCGCAAGTTTTGCGCTCGGAAGGCGCGATGACGATGCTGATAGATTTGTGTGTAAACAGAGGGGCAGGCGGACTAGCTAAAGTCATCGTCCCTGCAATAACTGCGATTGCTGAAAGCGTGAATGTAGCCAGCCTCGCCGACCTTTGCAATATCAGCGACCTCGATGTCGCAAATATGCTTATCACTCAAAACCTCGCAGAAGACCGCATCGTAAAACGCACCCAAAGCATCATTGATGCAGGCTTGAGTTTTGCCAAAGGATTTGTTTAAACCCTCCTCATTTAAAACCACATTTATTCAATTCTATTATTCAATAAAATAAAAATGTTAGACCACGAATTACTACACCAAAAAGTCGGCGCATTGGCTGATTATTGCAGGGAATTAACACCCGAACACACCCCGAAAAACGCCGAACTATGGCGCGAGCTTTGGGCATTAAGCCTCGACATCTTCGAAAGTTTTAAAACGGTGATGTTTCCAACAAAAGAAGAAAAAGACGCTGATTGGCAGGCTTATAACGAAATTAAAAACACGGCAAATTCGCTCAAACAACAAATGGACGAGCGTCTTTTTATCGATATCGATGCGAATATCGCTCATTTAGAACTATTGGTTGCCGCCTTTAGCGAACCCACAAAAAACAGCTCATTTCAAGCAATTCAAGCTGATTATGAGCCGATTATGCAATTAGCAGAGCATACAAAATCGCTGATGCGCGGGGTGCGTTTTTCGAATAAAGAAGAGCGCGAAGCGAAGTATGACCGTGTGCAGCAACTGCAAACAGAAACGAAGGACTATCGCCGTATTTTGCTTGGCGCAACGTCTGAAATTGCCTTTAATAGCTTGGCGCAAAAGATAAAAGCCTGCAAACACGACCCTAAAAAAGACGTATTTTACACCGAACCCAGCTTTGACGGCTTGAAAATAGCCTCGGAAAACATGAAACGCCGCCAAGCCGATTTGCGTGATGTTATCAGCGAATTTTCACTCTTGAAAGTGGAAATGAATGCAGACGACAAGGGCAAAGTTATCGTCTTATTAGACGAAGTTCGGGCAACTCACAATGCCTTCTGGGAGGTGCATCACATCGCCTTCGAGGACTTGAAAAAGGCAAAAGATAAGGAATATGCCGATAAACACCAAGTTTATTTGAGCAAACAAGAGGCGTTTAAAGCGCGACTTGCCGACAATATCAAACGCAATCAAGAGCGATTATTCAAAGCAACCGAGTTTAGAAATAAGCAAGAAGAGCAGATAATAAGCCTAAAAAATAAACTCGTGGACACCGAAAGCGGCATTTATGCCGATAGGCTGAACTCGTGGCTCGCCGAAGCCGAGAAAAAAGTGCAAGAGGGAAATGAGCAAATAGAACGCCTTAAGAAGTTTATAGAAGAAGACAATCTGAAATTGGAAGAAGTGAATAGTCGCGACTGATACGCCCCTAAATAATTTATAATCAAGGGATTAGCCAGGAGCTACTTTATTTCTAAATATTTTTTGCATTTTTTTTAAAAAAACTTGCTTGAAAATTTGGAAATATGCGCAAAGTAGTCGTACCTTTGCAGCGCAATTAAGGGAAATAGTGCGAAAATAGGCAATAGTATCGTCCGAAACAAACACTAAAATCGCACTTATTGCGGAAGTAGCTCAGTTGGTAGAGCATTACCTTGCCAAGGTAAATGTCGCGAGTTCGAGTCTCGTCTTCCGCTCAAAAAAGT
>JBEEMU010000521.1:0-4501 GCA_041192485.1 Bacteroidota bacterium
TACCTTTAACCGTTTTTACATAATCGCCGCCTAATTTTTCTCGAATTTTGCGAATATGCACGTCAATTGTACGCTCACCGACGATGACATCGCTACCCCAAATAACGCTGAATATCTCTTCTCTGCTAAAAACTTTGCCTGGTCGTGAGGCTAAAAGATGCAGCAATTCAAATTCTTTCCGCGCTAAAACAATGGAATCGAGCGTTTCGCCTGTGGCATTGACGCGCAAAACCTGCACACGCTCCCTATAAATAAGCAAATCGCCGAGGCGTATAACTTCTTCTTGCGTTTCGTCGGCGAGATAGGGCGTTGGGCGGCGACGCAAGAGGGCTTGCACGCGGCTTATCAATAAACGGGGGCGAATAGGTTTTGCAATATAATCATCTGCGCCTGCTTCAAAGCCTTCTATTTCCGAAATATCGTCGCTTTTTGCCGTTAAAAAAGCAATAATCGTTTGCGACAAGCGGTCATTTTTGCGCAAAGCAGCACAAGCCTCTATCCCATTCATCACGGGCATCATTACATCAAGTAAAATGAGGTCGGGGACAATTTCATTGGCTTTAACAAGGCCGATTGCGCCATTTTCAGCCGTATGAACTTCATAGCCCTCTCGCCGCAGGCTATAGCCCACAAACTCAAGAATATCTGTTTCATCATCTACAATCAAAATTTTTTGTGCCATATTGTTTATTTTAGCTTTTTGCTTTATTATGTTAAAAATTGCAAAAGCTGTTTTGTTATTTTGTTTTGAAAGCTAAGTTCTTACATACCGCAAAGGTAAACTATTCTATTGTGTTATCATGTTAAATTAAGGTTAAGTTTCATTAAACTAAAATGCTGCTATCAGAACGAACGTTCCAATAACAGCATCTATTTTACACTCAAATATTAACTCAATTGATATTCGGCTAAGTTTATGATGGTAGAAAAAAAATAAACTAAGCGTTGCTTAACGATAGATGTGTTGGCGGCAGAGGGCAAATTGATATAATTTATCCAAGCATCTGTCCAGTAATGGTCTTGCGCTTGAAAAGAAAGTAAAATATTTTTAAGCGAAGCCCGCGTGGAAGTAGTAAGAGAGAATGGTAAAAATAAAGCCAACACCTCATCGACTAAAATATTGGGGTCGGAGGGAATCGACACATTATTTAACACAAAATCCATCGTATTTACGGCTAAGGTAAAACTATTTTTAACGATGCCGTTATATAATAGCCCATCGGCAATCGTTTTGCGCTGTCGCAAGCTATCGGGCGTAATCCAAAGTTCGTGGTAAGAAGGCAATTGATAATACGGAGGCCAACCTGCTACATTCAAAGGGTCGCCAGCGGCCTCTTGCTGTGCTGCAGCTGCGTTCCAAGCTTGTTGCCAAAAATAATATTGTGTCACATAATCGCTACTCGCAGGAAAAACAACGTTGAATTTTCGTAAATAACCGACCGTAAAATCTATCGGCGGTTTAATCACACAAGCAACTTGCATGGTATCGTAAAAATGTTGCGACTTAAACAGCGTAGCTAAAACGGGTGTAATATCATAACTATTTTGGCGGAAAATAACTGCCAAAGGTTCTATAACATTTTGCTCTATATCAGGCGTAATAGTGTAATAAACAAAAAAGCGGTATAATTTGCGCACAATATAATTGGCAACTTCGTTTTGCGCAAATATCATCGTAAGTAAAGCATCTAATTCGGTGCCACCGCCAGTAGCACCCGAAACGCCCGTAATGACGGTATTATTATAAAAGGAGGAAAATGTTTTATTTGTGCTATCATGTTTTGTTGAATCAAAGTTACTGGTAGCAGCAGCGTCAGTTGCACGCCAACCTGTCAGTACTTTTGCAGCCATTTGAACGTCAGCTTCTGTAAAATGAGCAACTAAATCCTTTCCAACTGTAAATAATTCTTGCAATTCACGCGCAAAATTTTCGTCGGGTGCATTTTTTGTATTATATCGCCCATTCAAATAGTATAACATGGCAGGTGACACCGCAACAGCGCGAGCCATCGTTTTCATATTTCCGAGTGCATTTGCGCGAAGCAAGGCATTATAATTATAGCAATGTGACGGCGTTTTAACTACTTCATACTGTATCGAAAAATGATTATGCCAAAATAGCGTCATTTTCTCTAAAATATTCTTGTCTTGATTGATTTGCAAGCCCGTCCACCAAGCTCGCAGCGAATTGCGGCGATGCGAAGCAAAAGCAGGTAAATCTGCTGTATTTGCCCAGGTAGCTCCTGCTGCAACATTCGGGTCTATATTATTTGTAGTGTTATAATTGTTGATAGGAGGGTTCGGTTGTGCCGTCGGTATGGTCAATAACTCATCTACAGCCTGCGTCATTGTGCGGCTTTGAAAATAAGTAACATCGCTCTTTTTTGTTCCAAACATCGTTCGCCGAACCAAGTGCATCGCTTCAGCACTCGTCCAAACACCTGTATAAGGTGCAATGCCCGAATTTATTTGTTCAATAGATTTTGGCTTCATAACCGTTATTTTTTAATATATTTACCTTTTTTATTAGCTAAGATAAGCCCCACCTGCCAGTTTACATTCCGCATTTTAGACGAAATAAACCCCACCACATTTTCTTGCGTTATACATTTTTTAAGGTGTATCTTCGTTAAGTTCTTGCATCAAAATTTCTATAATTTTAATAGCTGCTTTTGCAATAACAGTGCCAGGGCCAAACACGCCGATAACTCCTGCTTGGTATAAAAAATCATAATCTTGTGCAGGAATAACGCCACCGACGACAATTTTAATGTCTTCGCGCCCTAATTTTGCTAATTCGACGATAGTTTCGGGTACGAGTGTTTTATGCCCTGCGGCTAAGGAGGAAATACCCAAAATATGCACATCATTTTCAGCAGCTTGACGAGCAGCTTCAGCAGGTGTTTGAAATAATGCACCCATATCAACGTCAAAACCTAAATCGGCAAAAGACGTTGCAATCACTTTTGCGCCTCTATCGTGTCCGTCTTGCCCAAGTTTTGCAATTAAAATACGCGGTCGTCTGCCGTCTAACGCTGCGAATTTATCCGTAAGGGCTAAGGCTTTTTTAAAATTATCGTCCATACTAATTTCGCTGCTATAGACCCCCGAAACGGTGCGAGTAACTGCTTTATAACGCCCAAAAACTACTTCCATTGCATCGGATATTTCGCCTAAAGTAGCCCTTAACCGAGCGCAATCGATGGCTACTTCCAATAAATTGCCGTTAGATTTAGCGGTTTCAGTCAAATTAGCTAATGCTTTTTCTACTGCTTCTGTATTCCGATTTTCTTTAACAAAATTGATACGCGCTATTTGCGACTCACGCACTGCTGTATTATCAATAGCTAAAATATCAAGCGCACTTTCTTGTTCTAATTTATAAAGATTAACACCAATAATAGCATCTTTTCCACTATCTATTCGGGCTTGTTTTCGAGCAGCTGCTTCTTCTATCCGTAGCTTCGGCAAACCATTTTCAATAGCTTTTGCCATGCCGCCCAAACTTTCTATTTCCTCCATTAGCATTTCTGCTCGCTCCATTAAGTCATTCGTTAAGCTTTCAATATAAAAACTACCGCCCCAAGGGTCAACTGCTTTCGTTATATCCATTTCTTTTTGAATAAAAAGCTGAGTATCACGCGCTATTTTAGCCGAAAAATCGGTAGGCAAAGCAATAGCTTCATCTAAGGCATTTGTGTGAAGCGATTGTGTGCCGCCATGCACGGCAGCTAAGGCTTCGATAGTAGTACGCGCTATATTATTAAAGGGGTCTTGCTCGGTCAAAGACCAACCACTTGTTTGGCAATGAGTACGCAAGGCTAATGATTTGTCTGATTTAGGATTAAATTGCTTGACAATTTTTGCCCAAATCATTCTACCTGCTCGTAGTTTGGCAATTTCCGTAAAATAATTCATACCAATACCCCAAAAAAAGGATAAACGCGGTGCAAAGCTATCTATATCAAGCCCTGCAGCTATTCCTGCGCGTAAATATTCTAAACCATCGGCAAGCGTATAAGCTAATTCAATATCGGCAGTGCCGCCTGCTTCTTGTATATGATAACCAGAAATAGAAATAGAATTAAACTTAGGCATATTTTGACTTGTATAAGAAAAAATATCGGAAATAATACGCATACTGGCATTTGGCGGATAAATATAAGTATTTCGCACCATAAATTCTTTCAAAATATCATTCTGAATAGTGCCACTTAGAAATGATTTATCTATACCTTGCTCTTCGGCAGCCACAATATAAAATGCCATGATAGGAATAACAGCCCCATTCATCGTCATACTCACACTCATTTTATCTAATGGAATTTCATTAAATAAAATTTTCATATCTTCTATGCTATCAATAGCAACGCCTGCTTTACCAACGTCGCCTGTAACACGTAGATGGGTGCTATCATAACCTCGATGGGTAGCTAAATCAAAAGCGACACTCAAACCTTTCTGCCCTCCTGCCAAATTTCGACGATAGAAAGCATTACTT
>JBEEMU010000522.1:0-5147 GCA_041192485.1 Bacteroidota bacterium
GAACTGTTGGAATGCGGTGCAGGAAATTGCGAAATACGCGCACGAAGTAGATAAAAACCACCCGACTTCTACGGTAACAGCAGGGCTTGATTCTACGGTTTTGCAAGAAATCATTAAACGCACGTCTGACATCGATGTTTATTGTGTAAATACCTATGGCGATATTGCAAATGTGCCGAAAAATATAGAAAAGTTTGGCTGGACAGGCGCGTATATGATTACCGAATGGGGGCCAAATGGTTATTGGGAATCGCCGAATACAGCCTGGAAAGTGTCGATTGAGCAAACAAGCACCGAGAAAAAACAGGTGTATTACGACCGTTATACAAACTATATTGCACCGTTTCCGAAATGTTTAGGCTCTTACTCGTTTTTGTGGGGCGCAAAGCAGGAATATACCGAAACGTGGTTTGGCTTATTTTCAAAAGAAAACCTGCCAACCGAACCGATTGACGCGCTGGAAATGGTGTATTCGGCTAAAAATCCGGCACTTGCTTCGCCAAAAGTACTCGATATGACGATAAATGGTAAAAAAGCAATCGACAATATTAAATTAAAAGCCGACGAAAAATACCCTGCAAGCGTTTTAGCCAAAATTGGTATTAATATGACTGAAACGGCGGACGATGCCGACCGGAAATTGCGCTACGAATGGAAAATACTCGCCGAAAGTACCGATAAAAAGTCGGGGGGCGATGCCGAAGAAGCTGCGCAGGAAATCGGCGGGCTGATACAAGGGCGCACTAAAAAAGACATTACTTTTCGCGCACCGCACAAAGAAGGCGCGTACCGCTTATTCGTTACCATTTATTTGAATGGAAAAGTAGGCTATGCCAATATTCCGTTTTGGGTAGATAAACGCACCGAAACCGATGGGCAAGCACAGTTTGTGGAGTTTAAAAAACTGGGTATGAAAAAAGAAGAAGAGGAATGAAAATTACCAAAAATTATACCCTGTTTTTAGTATAAAACCATCAATGCATCATGCGCTATTTCACTATTTTTAGCTTCCTATTTTGCCTGCCCTTTGCGAGTACAGCGCAGGTTGTACAAGACGATTTTGAAGGCAACGGAACGATAACAACTTGGTTTGGCGATGTTTGCGCAATAAACACGCAATTTACAAACCCTTACCAACAAGGTATTAATACGTCGGCAAAAGTGTTGCGTTATACAGATAACGGTGGCTTGTATGCAAATGCACGCTTTCAAATAAGCACCGTTTTTAACTTGGCTGCGAAATCGCGTTTTACTATAAAAATATTTGTGCCTGCGAGCGGCTTAACTGGTGCGCAAGCCAATCAAGTTTCGTTGAAATTACAAGATGGCAATTTGGCACAACCTTGGGACACGCAATGCGAAATTATCAAACCAATTATTTTAAATCAATGGCAAACGATCAGTTTTGATTTTGCCAATGATTTGTATATCAATTTGAATGCAGGCTCGCCGCCGCCTACGCAACGCACCGATTTTAATAGGGTTGTTATTCAGCTGAATGGCGAAAATAATACCGATAATGTGGTGGCGTATATAGATGATTTGGCTTACGATGCGCCGCCGCCGTCTGTTTTCAATACCTTAGTTTGGGCAGACGAATTTGATACAAATGGCGTGGCAACGCCTGCAAAATGGTTTTATCAGACACAATTACCTACGAGCGGCAGTTGGTTTAATGGCGAGTTGCAGCATTATACTAATCGCGTCAGCAATGCTTTTATGAGCGGCGGTATGCTAAATATTGTTGCCAAAAAAGAAACGTTTACCGACCAAGGGCAAACCAAATCGTATACGTCGGCAAGGCTCAATTCAAAATTTGCTTTTAAATATGGGCGGGTGGAAATGCGTGCGAAATTGCCGACAGGCGCAGGTACTTGGCCTGCGTTTTGGATGTTGGGTAAAAATACCAACGAAGGTGGCGCTTATTGGCAAACGCAAGGTTTTGGAACGGTTGCCTGGCCTGCTTCTGGCGAAATTGATATTATGGAGCATTGGGGAACGAATCAAAACTATGTGCAAAGTGCTACACACACGCCTTCCAGTTTCGGAAATACCGTAAACTTAGGCGGACGCACGATTGCAACTGCTTCCTCCGATTTTCATATTTATAGTTTGGAATGGACTGCCGACAAATTGGTTTTCAAAACCGACGGCATAACACATTATACTTACAATCCGGCTGTAAAAGATGCCACAACCTGGCCTTTTGATGCCGAACAATACCTTTTGCTAAATGTGGCAATCGACCCTAATATTACCGCTAATTATACGCAAAGCACGATGTTTGTTGATTATGTAAGGGTTTATCAAACAAGCCTTGTTGCTACCGAATCTGTTGATAATAAGCGTATTAATTATTATCCAAATCCTGTAAAAGACGAATTAATTATTGAGTTAGAAAATGGAACAGCAAGCCAAATTCCTATAAAAATGTATAACTTAGAAGGCGAATTAATCAAAATGGTTGTTTCTGAACCTGAAAATAATAGGCTTACGCTGAAAAACCTTGCAAATTTGCCTGTAGGAATGTATTTTTTGGTGTACGAACACAATGGAAAACCGCGTTGTTTGAAGTTTTTAAAGCAGTAAATAGGTATAAAACACAGATTTTTTTTTATGTATCAATATCAACTATTTACACCTATCTTTGCGGAGCGTAAAGTAAGTTTTTGAACCGTTTCTTAAACCGTATAAATGGCATATTGAGCAGGGATTAGGAAACAGGAGGTATCAAGCAATAGTGTAAATATTTGACAACCAATTAGTTATAAGATTTTATAATCACAACTGTTTTTGCGCAACTACTTAATTCTTGATATTCTAAATGGGCTGTAAGCCTTTAAAGTAAAGGGGCTTATAGCATTTAAGTTTGCAAAAGGTATATATTGCAACCCCGAATGGGGTTTAATATGAATAGGTACAAGCTACGGGCAAATGTTGTGTTTACAGAACCCCGAAGTGGGTTTAACTTCTATTTTTAAGCTAATTTTACAGGTTGAACCCTTTTAGGGTTCTGAAAACACGCTTTTCAACTCCGTAGGTTCTACGGCTATTCATATTTGACCCTTTTAAGGGTCATTCTATTTGACCTTTTGCAAGCCTATTTCGGCTGAAAACCTTATTTTATAAGGTTTTTCCGATACGTTACTTTCTTCAACTTAATTGTTTTAAATGCACGCCTTGAATTTTCTAATATGGTTCAAAAAAAACAAAATAATACAATTATATAAAAAATATATGAATAAAATATTTACATTTTTAGCCATTTTCTGCCTTCAAACGGTTGCTTTTGCGCAAAGCGATACGCCGCTACCGCAAGACAGCAGCCTGGCTTTGTACAAAACCTATTTTGAAGAATCGGGCGCATTTCCAAAAAAAGCGCGTGCCGTTTTGCAGCAATTCAATGTGAGTGGCTATTATCGTTTTCTAACGAATTATCGGCATTTAGACCAAACGTATTCGCATTTAGAAAACAATAAAAACAACCTTTTTGTGGGCGACGATGCGCAAATTCCGCAATTGATGTTGAATATTAGCGGAAGCGTCCTCAAAAATACGTCTTTCGGTACCGACCTCTTTATTTGGACTCCGATGACGGGCGCAGGTCCCGCCGAAAACGTCAAAGGCTTGAATTTAGGCGTAAGTCTTTACGGAACGTATAGCAGCAAATACGGCGATTTTACCATCCGCACAGGCGGTATAAACTGGCATTCGCTCTCGCCGTTTACGTTTCAAACGAACAGAGGCTACAACCGATACAGCATTTTTGAGCGCAACCCCTGGGACCCGAACACAAAATCGTTGGATAGTCGCTACAATACGTTTTACAATGCAGGCGGTATTAGCCAAGATCAACGCTGGGGGCAACAGGCGTTTCAAGGCTTGATTGTAGATGCCAAAAACTTGCCCGCAGGCTTTTCTGGCTCGTTTATGTACGGCAAAACCGAATTGAACGGCGGACTTTCGCCCTTGCCGAATAGTTCTATCGGCGGTATGCTTAAAAAAGAGTATGGTGCGAATTTTATCAGCCTCAATACCTTTAATAATACAACGTATACCGACTCTACGCAGCGCAAAAGCGCAGGCTTCAATGTGGCAACCATCGAGTTTAAAAACACCTTTAAAAACCTAACGATTAAAGGCGAAATTGGCGCAGGACGCAGCGTACAGCAAGACACTTCACGCGGCTGGGGCGAAGCGGTTTCTATAAAAATAACGACCGAAATTGCTAAAAAAATCCCGCTTGAAGTGCATCTTTACCGCATCAGCCCGAAAGTAATTAATAATAGCGCACTCTTTATTAACACCGCAATTACCGAAGCCCCTACGGGCCCTACAAGCACGGCAACGCAAGTCGTGTTACCCGCCGTAGCTAGTGCAATGGTACCGATAGGGCAACTCACAAACAACCGTCAAGGAGCCGACTTGAACACGCAAATCAATATCGGCAAACTGAAAACCTCTATTGGCTATTCGACAAGTATGGAGTTAGAAAGCCTTTCGTCGACGCTCACTTACGCTCACCCGATTAACAGTTTGGCGCTCTCGCACTTTTGGCGGTGGGGCTTTCCGAGCAATGTGGGCCCGTATAATAATCTTTCAAAAGTGTATCGCTCGGTGTATGAAACGGTGCATTTAACCAAAAAAAATGCGGACGGCACAACGGCGCAGCAAAAATATTTTAACAGTATTGAAATTAATTCAAAACTGAAAATCAAACTATTTGAAAAAGATTTATACCTCTGCTACTTGGGGCAATATAGCTCGGCGCAAAGTTTCATTTCGCCTATTACCGTTTTCGACGAAAAAGCCTTGGTACGCACCTATTATAATCAGTTAGAAACCTATTACACGCTTACGCCTTCGCTTATTTGGTGTAATTACGCAGGCTACGAGCGCATCATCGCAAGTTACGACACGGAAACTGATGTGTTTTCAAAACGCCCAAAAAATCAGACAGGCATCAGTTTTGCTACGGGCTTCGATATTCGACTCAGCAAGGGCGCAGGCTTGTATTTGCGGCAGCGATGGATGGATTATAAAGATGCGAGTTTTGAAAAAGATAGGTATAATGGCTTTGAAACGTCTGCGGAAATTAAGGTTTTCTTTTGATTTCTTGATTTTTTTGATTTTTTCTGGGTTTTCGT
>JBEEMU010000523.1:0-5690 GCA_041192485.1 Bacteroidota bacterium
ACCCGTACAATTCACAAGCATTATGATGCTAATTTGTTGCGCTTGCACAAGCTATGCGCAACAAACCGCATCGCATTATTATCGACAAACACGCCGCGCCTACGCTGCTGAAAACTGGGAGTTAGTCATCAAAACGGCGACCAAACTGCTCGATACGGCTGCTTATGCGGCGCGTAACGGGCAACAGCAACCCAAGTTCCCTGCCGACACGCTCTATTTTATGCTCGGCGTGAGCTACTACAAAACAGGCTCGTTAGACGGAGAGGAATTTGTGGAAAAAGCCCTTTCGGTCAATCCTAACTATGCGGTAGCGAATTTTTATCGCGGACTGTTCTACGACGGCCACAGAAATGTATCCTTTGCGATAGTCTATTACCAGAAAGCCGTAGAAAACAATCCGAAACTTGAATCTGCTTGGAATAATCTTTGCCGAATTGCCAAGAATTCTGACCCCGAATTAGCTATACAGGCTGGGCAAATGGCTGTAAAATTGAACAATAAGTATTATGTGAATTACCATAATTTAGGCTGCGCGTATGTTGCCGCCCAAAACTACAAATTTGCCGTTAAACAATTTACAAAATCGATTGTCTTGAACGGCAACTATGGTTGGAGCTATTTTTTCCGAGCCGAAAGCTACTGGGCAATGAAACAGCGGAAAGAGTTGTTAGCCGATTTTGCGATGGCTGAAAAATTAGGAAACGCGCAAAAGAATATCAGACTCCTTACAAATGTGTATAATAAACGGAGTTTTTACCACATATTGAACCACGAATATGCCGCAGCAAGCACCGACCTTGATGCGGCGGCCCGAATTGGCAAAACATGGGTATTAAATGTAGAAACTGAACGCTATCGCGCTATCCTATATGACTCACTTGGCCAAACTAAGCAAGCTATTGCCCTGTGCTTGGAAATAGCGGACACGATGCCAAAAATTAGCCGCGCCTTCGCACTGCAAGCAGCAAAAATGACTGCTGATGATGCAAGTAGCAAAAATGCGCAAGCCCGTCTATTTGCGGAACAAAACTGCGCTGACTGGATAGAAAACTTAGCAAACTGGCTCGTTGATATAAACAGCCAACTCGCGTTTTTATACTACAAAAGCCGCGACAATGAAAATACGATAGCTTACGCAAAAAAGGTAATAATCAGCAATGGGCAATATTCGGCAGCAATTTATGATGTGAAAGCACGTGCCGAAAACAATTTAGCGCAATATCAAGCTGCAATAGTCGATGAAAATAGGGCAATTAAAATGCAGCCTACAAATGCTCGTTTTCATTACACGCAAGGCTTGGCTTTAACAAGTTTAAAAAGATACGCCGACGCTGTAAATGCCTTCGAAAAAGCTATCGATAATAACAATTCGTTTGTTGATGCTTATGCACGCAAAGGTTTCTGTGAAATGCAGCTAAAAAAATATGACGCGGCTATTGCTAGTTTTAACCACAGCCTAAATATTTCGCCGCGGCACGACTACGCACTATTGCATCGAGCAGTTGCGCATAAGACCATGCAAGAATACGACCGTGCAGCAACAGATTTGGAAACCCTATTGCGCACAAGCGATGGCAATCGCGCCGATTATTTTATTAAATTGGCTGAAGTACGGTTTTTAAGTAAAAAATTCGACGATTGCATCAAAGCCGCATCGCAAAGTATTGCCATAGATAACAAAAATGCGGAAGCTTATTTTTGGCAAGGCGCAGCCTACTGGCGAAGCGGCGATAAAAATGCCGCCGAAGAATGCTTTGAAACGGCTTACAAATTAGATACACGTTCTACGATGAAAATTGAGGTAGATAAGATTAGACTGAAATAAAAATCCAACCTTTTCGACATCGGGCAGTCCCTTTTTATTATTGCAACTATTTAGCAGCCTTATTTTTGGTTTGGCGAGCATAATAAAAAATAATGGGTACGCCGATAGCTGTGGGCAAAAGCCAAGCAAAAACACTGTTGGCATCGCCCAAAATATGCTTACTATTCACCACTAAAAATGCGGTGAAGCTCGCAATTGCGCCGCCGCACATCCGGCTAATGTGGGCGGTAAGCCAGTATAATTTGAAGGTGGGCTGGTTGCGCAACAAAACGATGTCTTCATACACAAAACGGGTGGCAAGCGCACCAAACACATACAAAACGACGCTATGAAAGGTGTAGCCATAATAAAAGCAGAAAATGACGAAACTCGCAATCATGGCGGTTAAAATATAATCGATGGGTTCGCCTTTTTGCCCATTCATAATATCCTTTCGCTGCAAAATGCGTTTGCCTGCAGCCACCAAATAAAAGCTAAAAATAGCGATGCCGCGCAAAAAAATACTGACATCGTTAAAATGCACAACTGAAACAAGCATGGCGGCAATGCTAACAACGAGCATCGAATAATAAAAAACTAAGCCCGCCGTGCGATGCACTTGCCCACCTTTTTGAGCGATGAGGGCTACGGGTGCGCTTAAAAGCGATAAAACGCCAGCGACAATGTGGATAGTAAGAAAAATTGGATACATATAGGTATAAGTAAGAGGTATAATGATAACCGTGTTTATTTTGCCGCTATAGGTTTGACCGCAGGCGCTTATTAATAGATCATTTGTAAAGAATATGCCACAAATATCCAACTATTTCGGCGAAAAAACAACTGTTTTATGATAGATAGTAAAAAACAAGCGGCGAATGGTCATAATAATGGTGCGAATTGCGTATCTTTGCGCCAAATAAACTATCATATTGCGAGCGGTCAAACCTATATTCATGCTTGATTTTAAAAATACCGAAATTGCCTTTGGAGGCAAAACGAATGCACAATTGCGCAAAGCGTATTTTCTGTTTTCGATGATGAATAAAGCGTGGTTGGTGCGCGTCGGGAGTTCGCTGGGTTTGTGGGCGATGCGCTGGCAGCTGCCGATTGCGCCGATGGTTCGATACACGATGTTTGCCCAGTTTTGTGGCGGCGAAAACTTAGACGATTGTCAGCCAACGGCCGACGATTTGCATAAAAATAAGGTTCTCGCCATTTTAGATTACGGCGCAGAGGCCAAAGAAAGTGAAGCCGATTTTGACTTCACGATGCGCGAAACCATGCGAGCCATCGACCTCGGCGCTAAAAACACGGGCAAAATACCCGTCGTCAGCACTAAATTTACGGGCATGGCCCGGTTCTATTTATTAGAAAAACTCCACGCCAAAACACCTTTGACCGCCGAAGAACAGGTGGAGTATCAACGGTCGTGCGGACGGTTGGAGGCTATCTGCAAATATGCCGCCGAGCGCAATATCGGCGTGTTTGTAGATGCCGAAGAGAGCTGGATTCAACAACCTATCGACGACCTTGTGGAGGAAATGATGCGCCGTTACAACCGCGAGCGCGTCACTATTTACAATACTTATCAGCTTTATTTGCATTCCCGGTTGCCGTATCTATATGCTTCGGCAACGCGAGCAAAAGAAGGCGGCTATTTGCTTGGCGCAAAATTGGTGCGCGGAGCTTATATGGAAAAAGAGCGTAAACGCGCCGCCGAACAAGGCTACGAATCGCCCGTTCAGCCAGATAAAGCCGCTACCGACCGCGATTACAATGCCGCAGTCCGTTTTGTCGTCGACAATTATCAACTCATCGGCTCTTGTGTGGCTTCGCATAATGAAGCAAGCACCCGTTTACAAGCCGATTTGATGCGCGAGCGCAATATTCCACTAAATCACCCACACCTTAATTTTTGCCAATTATACGGTATGAGCGACCATTTAACCTTTAACCTGGGACATTCGGGCTATAACTCCTCAAAATATGTGGTTTATGGGCAAGTTCGAGATGTTTTTCCCTATTTAGTGCGTCGAGCGCAAGAAAATTCGTCTATTTCGGGCGATATGAGCCGCGAACTGTCGTTTATAGACCAAGAAATGAAGCGTAGAAAGCTGATTTAGAACGATTATTGGTGCAGTTTAGGTCTGCCTTATGTGGTTAAAAATAGGTAACTGTTTAGGTGGTTTGAAACGTGGAGCTATTTTTGAAACGCGGAGAAGTTTTTGAAACGCGGAGAAGTTTTTTAAACGCAGAGTTCGCAGTGTTACCGCAGAGTTTCGCAGAGCGGAGGGTTAAAAGAGGAGGCAAGAGGTGTTTAAACGGCGTTTAAACGGTGTTTAAACGGCGTTTAAATCGCAGACCTAAACAATTACAAAAATAGTTGCTTATATGTTTTAATCTATCGCCCGACTGGGATTTCAAGATGGATTTTACCTGTATTTTCATAAAAACCAGTGTCTTTCCGTGAGCAATCCTTAAAATCCGTGTTGCCTAACCCGCCATCCATTCCCAAGCCGAATGATAGCTGTCTGTTTTTTCTACATAGTCTAAAAACTTCTGATAAAAGAGATGATTGGCCAAGGTTCCGCTATCGCCGATGACAATTAATTTGCGTTTTGCACGAGTAAGTGCCACATTCATCCGTCTAAAATCGTTCAAAAAGCCGATTTCGCCCGCATCATTCGAACGCACCAATGAAATGTAAATAATCTCGGCTTCTTGCCCCTGAAAACCATCAACCGTGCTGACCGTTATATCTAATGGCGCAAGCAACTCGTCGTCACGCAAGTGTTCGGTGATATAATTGACTTGCTCTTTGTAGGGCGAAATAATGCCTATCGGCGGCAACGGTGCGCCATTATAGGCATCGATGAGCTTGTATAAATGCTCGCGCATAATGCCAAATTCACCCGAATTAAAGCGGCTTTGTTGCTCGTTTGTTTGTTCTTCTTCGAAGCCGCAACCAACCGTATCGATAAAAACAAAGGGTTTTCTACCCCAAATAGGAAGCGTTTGCTTCGCCACGCTTTCGGCGGCCAGTAGTTTATTTTCATAGAAATAGGCGTTCGAGAATCCCATAATCACTTCATTCATACGGTATTGTGTGCGCAAAAGAGCTACATTTTGCGGCTCAAAACGCTTGATGCACTTTTCTAAGAGCGTGATATTCAGGCCGTCGCGCTGCGCCTTGATTGACTTTACGGTCGGCGGCAATTGCAAAGGGTCGCCTGCCAAAACAACTCGGTTGGCCAAACGAATCGGAATCCACGTTGCGGCTTCTAAGGCCTGTGCGCCCTCGTCGATGACGACTACTTCAAACTTTCTATTGCGTATCAACGGATTAGCTGCGCCCGTAAGTGTGCATGTAATTACCTGCGAATTGCTCAACACTTCTTCCACCAATTTGTCTTCCAAATCACGCGCCCAAGCCGCCAACGAGCGGGCTTCGTCTTGCAAACTGCGGCGGTCATCGCGCTCTTGCGCCCCGAAATTGCGGCGGAAACGGTTTGCCTCGCGGCGAGCCTGTGCCGCTTCGATGCGCACTCGTTTGATATGTTTCGCTTCAGGATGACTTGCCAACTGCGAATCGAGCGTGTATTGCAGCAAGTCGGCATCTACTCGCGAAACGTTGCCCACTCGCGTGACGTGCAGTTGCGCCGCTGCCAAACGCTCGGTGAGCAAATCGGTCGCCGAATTGCTAGGCGCACACACCAAAATTGTTTTGCTACGCTGCTGCTCGGCAAGCATTTTTATAGCTTGCACCAAGGTTGTTGTTTTACCCGTGCCGGGCGGCCCATGAATGACCGCAACATCGAGCGATGACACAACTTTGCGCAACGCATCGTTTTGCGAATCGTTTAAAAAAGAAATTGGGCGGAAG
>JBEEMU010000524.1:0-6227 GCA_041192485.1 Bacteroidota bacterium
CCTGTTGTGGTTGCACTAAAGACGTTAGGTTCGCTGGCTATTGTATCCCATGCTGTTTTTAGGAATAAAGAGTCGCTTACGCCAAAACGGTTTTTATACGTTGGATTAGCGGCGATTAAACTGGGTGCATCGGCGGTTAAGTCATACTGGAACTTGTAGATAGTTGGCATTGCTGGCGGTGTGAAAGTAGCTGAGTGTATAATAGTAGCGGTGTCGGTGGCCGAGCCTCCTGCTCCTAATGCAATGGTGCCTGTTGTTGCGCCTAATGGTGTGCTGCGCGTATCTGTAAACAGCGGCGTTGTTGCGCTTGCGCCTATATCCGTTACTTTGACAGTTGAACTTACGTTTGTGCGCCCTTGTGTGCCTAAGTTAAGAGCTTGTTGTCCCCAAGTGATGGGGGTTAATTGAGAAATAGGAGTCATCCAGCTGTCTGGACGAAGCGGGAAGCCCACTTTATAGTTGCTTGCATAAGTTGTCAAGCCGTCTAAAACGCGCACGTCATCAACTTTCCATTGGTAAGCGCAAGCAGGTGTAGCTCCTGTGCCTGCGTCTGAAACGAAGCGGAAGCCGAATTTAACGTTTGCTTGGTTTGCCGCTACCGATGATATATCAATCTGCACGGTAGTCGGGTTCATGCCCGCAGTGTGTCCTGTTGCGTCGGGCGAGCAGTATTGATTGTTTGTGCAAACGTTTTGTTTGATACGAAAATACGTCCATGTAGCACCGCCATCGGCTGAAGCCATTAAAGCCGTCGTATCCGAAAACTTGCGATACCACTCTTGGAATTCGACAACAACGGTTGATTTGCCCGTGCAGTTCACTACGGGCGAAATAAGTTTTGCATCTTCCGTCGTACCTGTGCAATCGCGGTCAGAGTCGAAGAGCATCCAGCCGTCAGCCGCAGTTGTAGAGAGGATAGGCACGGTTTTGTAGGTACTTGTGTTTGCGGTTGCAGCGGCGGCGTTTTCCCATATCCAGCCGCTAAAACCGCCTGCTGGAGCAGTAGGCGAAGTAGTCCAGCCTGCGGGAATACCGCCTGCGAATGTTTGTGTGTAAAACGCATTTTGCGCTTTCGCGCCCAGTGTGAACGCTACTGCCGCAAGAGCGGTCAGCGCTAATTTTTGGTATAACTTTGTCATATTGAAAAAGTGATGATTTTAAAAAATAAAATGAATTGATTAAATATTGATGAATGAATTGATTAAATATTGATGAATGATTTTTTTAAAACAATACGATATGATACGATAGCATCTACTTCGATATGTCTATTTATAATGCAATCTTACCCTCGTTTTGAAAATTATATTTTATAATTATTTAGGTCTGCGTTTTAAACGAAGTTTAACTACCTCTTGCGGAATCTCTGCGTTTAAAAAAACTCTCTGCGTTTAAAGCCACCTAAAACATTTACTATATTTTAGTAAGTGTTTTTTTATAAGACTGAAAACTTCCCACAAAGGTACTAAATACTTCTTTGTTTTAATTCAATGAAAGTAGTTTAATTCAATAAAACGGTTTTACACCCTATTTTTTACAAATGGACTACAAAGTGGCTTGACATTGGGCTACTTTTTTGCGCAACCACCGTTCTTCTAAGGTCGGGGTATGTTCTTCAAAGAGCGTTTTCGTGTCAAGTGCGTCTTCTGGGATTTTTGTGCCGATGCGATAGGTGCAGTGCAGGTTTGCTAAAAAATCTAAATAGTATAGAAAGTTATTGTACATCGTAATTTGCAAGGCTTTTTCTTTTTTAATACGCTTTTTAAATTGGTTCAATCGCAATAGGAAGCTGCTTTTACGGCTATCCGTTTGCAAATATTTGCCGCGTAGCTCCTTTATTTCTTGCTCGTAATATGTTTTTAAAAGCAATACTTCGGCATTTACTGAAAGTAGGGAATACTCGTCGTTGCGGAAACGCAAGAGGTTTTCCACTTCGAAATAGCGTTTTTCTGCGAACGCAATTTGCGCCAAATTATATTGATAAGCATCTTCGGTATTGCTGCGATGTGTTTTTGTATTTTGTAAAAGCCGCTTTTTTTGACTTTCGGTAAAGGTTTTGGCGCGTTCCAAATCGTTTACAATAAGCGAAACGGTCACTACATTTTTATAGGCTAACCAATCGAGTGTTCCATCTTTATGCCATAAAACGCCTATATTTTCAGCGAGGGTGTATAAACGGTGCAAGCGTGCAAAATGCGTGTCGTTCATGCGGTCGATGCGCAACATATTGCTTATGAGGTTGCTAATATTGGTGAAAATTTCGTTGGCTTCTTGGTAAGAAAGTACGCTGCTTTGCTGCTCGAAAAGGATAAAAACTTGGTTCGCACAGGTTTCCTTTTCACGATTATCGGAGCTGTTTAAGCCTATTTTAATTGTTTTATACAGGCTGAGGAGCGGCGAAATATTCGTTTTGGCTACTTCACTATTTAAGTCGTAGCGATAATCGGCCCCAAAAACTAACTGCTCTACTTCTAAGCGCAATTGATAGGCTTCCGTACAGTCGTGCAAGGCGTTTGCAACGTCTATTAGATTGTTCTCCGAGTATTCTCCTACCATCAATTGATAATCCATATAGGCTTGTTTTGCCCAAAAACGCTCGTGCAAATAGCGAAAACCTAATGGACGTTTTTCTTCAATATCCACAACTGGAAAATTGTCGCTCAATGCTTTTCCTTTCGACCGCCAGTAATCCTCAAAGCAATCGCGCAAGGATTGATGCGTGTATAAATCTAAAAGCCCTGAATGTGGGTAGTTTTTAAAATCTATTAAGGCCGCTGTTTGTATAATATATTCTTCCGTGCGTTGAAATACATCAGTCAGAACCAAGCGGAATTTTATTTCTGCGCCCTCCATTTCTTTTGGTGCGATGCGTTTTGCATTAAAAGTTGCTAAATAAGCCTGTACTGGATTGAGCTTTGCCGATTGGAATGTAGGCGCAAAAGGGGCCAAATAATCGATGAGAGCTAAGGGCTTAGGGTCGCGAGCATAATAGCCCACGACGTAGTGCCGCAAGCCTTTTAATTGGTAGGGTTGTCCTTCGGCAAAAATAATTTGCCATAAACGCAGCAATTTTGTTTGCTGTAACTGGAGGTTCATAACCTGTATAGTTTATTTATAATCAAATAGTTACACGCAAAAGTACGGCTTTTTTTCTATAATTCGCCTAAAAAACATAAAATATTTTCTACAAATGCCTTTATCTTTGTAGCGTTATAATTACTTGCTACACTTAAAAACGATTATTTTCACTGTCAAACCCCGTGTATTTTATGCTTAAAATATTTTTGCTCAACCGTTATTTGGGAGGTATTTTGCTCTTCCTTTTACTGACATTCTATGCGAATGCGCAAACCTGTCCGCAAAACGCTACGTTCTCCGTTGTGGTTTCGCCAACGCCCACAACTGCCTGTCACCCAATCACTTGGACTCCAATAGCTTGGGCTGGTTATTACCATGTTTATTTAGAAACTACCCAAAGTAGCACTTCGCCAACCTTCCTGCCCGTTTCCAATATGTATGTGACGGGCAACAGTATGCTCATTGCCGATTTCGGGGCGGTAATACAAAGCAATACTTGCTATCGAGTGTTCGTCGTACCTGTCAGCAGAGGGCAACATTTGACCCAATACGCACAAGCAAGTAGCACCTTTTGTATGCCCACTTTGGTGCAACAACGAACTGCCTGCGGCTCTATAACAAACGACATTGTGACGCTTGTGGACGATGACATTCCATTTGCACCTCCCGCTTCTGGCTCGCGCAATAGTACGCCTGCTTCGCCTGCGACGTGCTATAATTTGGCTACTTTCGCCAATAATGGCTTAGACCCCGTTCTGCACCTGTCTTTATTCCAACAAATTAAAACAAAGTTGGCAACTGGCGCAGTCGTCAAATTCACGGTAAAATGGACGACACCAAGCGGAAAAACAGGCGTTCTCAACACTTCGCTGGCTGCCGGACTTTTAGGAACTACCGCAACGAATACGTTTACCACGATGTCAGATGCCGATTTTATCGTATTATTTAATAATTTTATAAAAAGTGATATTGGAAAAAAAGTAAAAGAAGGCGTTCCGCCTTCCAATCTCTCCACTTATTGTGTTCGTTTTGACACAACGAGCTTTTAGAGGCGTTTTTTAGAAGCGTTTTTTAAACCCCATTTTCTCACACATTTTATTTTATTATTTCTAAGATGAAAAATTTAATTTATAGTATATTATTCTTTTTTGCGGCTTATTCGCAAGCTTATTCGCAAGTTAGCATTGGTTTTGAAGGCAGAAACTTGACAACAGGCAACGGTATTGGTGTAGAAACCACTTTTGCGACTTCCCGTACGCAACCTACTATCATCACATTCCCCAACCCTTGTGGCGGTTTGGTGCTTCGCGCTGTTGTGGATACGGTGGCTACTTTCGTTTGGAGTACAGGCGCCATTACCGACACTACTATCGTCGCAAATTCTGGTACTTATAGCGTTACGGTCACTTATCCCGATGGCTCTACGGCAATAGCCTCAATAGCGGCTACCGTGACAACGCCGCCTGCTACGCCTTGCCCCTTTAACTATACAGTTGATTGCGCTGTTCGCCGAATCAATTTTAGTTTTCCTACGGGTAGCACCTGCTACGACCCACTGACTTATAATTATACTTGGGCGGCGAATGGCATTGTTTTCGCTACTTCAACGGCAGGCGCGGCCGTCGCTCCGCCCGTTTTCAATATGCCCGTAGGCGGCAATTGCAACGATGTGTTTACGATTTGTGTAATACAATCGCTACCTGGCTCGGTATGCACGGCGCGTTACTGCATCGATATTACCCCAAATTGCTTTGCGCCAGTCGTCACTTATAACTTAGACTGTGCGAATAACCTAAAAGTTACAGATGTTTCGGGCTATCCTTCCACCGCCACATTCAATTGGGTATTGCGCCCTTGCAACGCCAGTTTGCCTATTTTCTATTGTTCAAATGCTCATTTAGGCGATATTTTACAAAGTAATCTTACCGCTGGCTGTTGGCAATTATGTTTAGATTTGCCAAATGTCCCGACTAATTGCCAAGGCGTTTGTACGATGATTACCGTTGGCAACTCTAATGCGCCTACCGTTACATTGGGCGGCGCAACAACGGTTTGCTGCAATAGAGTAAATACGATTATGGCAAGTTCGAATAGTGCCGCAGGAGTTACTTATTTATGGAGCAATGGCGCAACAACAGCTGTTTTGACGCTTCCCGCCAATAGTCTGCCTTGCGCTTCAATCACTACGTTTACCGTCACCGTCACGAATGTAGTAGGCTGCACTGCTACTGCTACGGTTGCTATTACAACAACAATGCCAGCTACTGCTGCGATTGCCGTTACGGGCAACACTTGCCCGAAAACGCTTACCGCAACAGGCGGCGGTACTTACCTTTGGAGTTCGGGCGAAAGAACGACTGTCATTTCAGCCACCATTTCGGGTACTTATACCGTAACTATCACGAATGCAGCAGGTTGTACCGCAACCGCAACTGCAACGGTGGATTGCTGCAACTTGCAAATAACTGAAATGCGCAATTTGATTTATGTGCATGCACAAGCCGTGACCTTTCCAACGCCGACCGTAACTGGTTGCGCCACAGGTAGCGTTCTTTCTTACCTTTGGGAATTTGGGGACGGCACAACCTCTACGGTTGCTTCACCCACCAAAACTTATACGAACACAGGTGTTTATAACGTATGCTTAACCGTCACCTGTACAGCAGCAGCTGGCGGTACTTATTGCCGTGCCAAATGTTGCCGCGACGTAAATATTGGTAAAAACTGCCCGACACTTTATCCTACTTTCGGTGTCAATATGCCTGCAACTGGTTTAAGTTGTACCTTTACGGGTACTATTCAGTCCACAAATGTTGTTCCTCCGCCCACTTCAACGTATGAAATTTACAATAGCACAAATGTTTTTGTGACAAGCGTTGCAGGCACAAATGTAACTTATACCTTTCCAAATAGCGGTGATTACACGGTTTGCCGCAATTTAACGAGTATTTCCGATGTAAATTATGGAATGTATTGTATTACAAAAAATTGCCGAAAACTGACTATTATACCAACAACGGGCTGCAATGTGGCGGCAAAGTTCGTTGCCACAACCTATAAAACAAATCCATTGAATGTGACGTTTAATGCGTCGTCTTACTCGACGGGCGCAAGTTCGTATTACTGGGAATACAGTACTTCACCAACAA
>JBEEMU010000525.1:0-3121 GCA_041192485.1 Bacteroidota bacterium
GCACTCGTATTGCTACCCGAATTCCAAGTAAAAGTATAAGGTTTCCAATAGCATTGCGTTTGGTCGCAATCCGATATTAAAGTGGTGATTGGTAGCGTCACGTTATTGATTTTTACTTCCAATATCGCTGCGCTTAAATCCGTTAAAGCCCAATAAGTAAATTGATAATCGGTATTTGGCAAAACGGTAGGCACCGTTTGTTGCCATACCGTTGTGTTGGGAGTTGTACTACCATCAACACTCATATAATTACCATTATTTCCTGTATGTTCTACTTGCGCGTGTCCAGGCGTATTAAACCATTCGTAAGCCACCGTATAATTACCTGGACTGAAAGAACTATATATGTAATCACTTGTAAAGCCCACATTGCCCGCCGTAAAATCGCCATTCGCAATCAGGTTTTGCCCTAAATGCGTGGCGGTAACAATATAATTTGTGGTAGTGGCAGGCGTTGCGGTTGGGTCGCGAATAGCGGGGTTGCTCAAGCCTGCGGTAGGCGACCAAGCGTAGGTTGTGAAGTTGGCGGAAGCGGTAAGTTGTGCCGCGTTTGGTGCGCAAATGGTGGTGTCGTGGCTGACGGTAAGCACAGGGCAGGCACATGGGAAAGGTTCGGCATTACAATCATTAAAATCATCGGTAAAAAGTGTGGCGTTATTACCATCAGCAATGGTTACATTATCAATATTTCCCGTGCCTCTAAACCAAATTTGAATGCCTTGCAACGTACCTAAATCGTCGGGATAAGGCATACTGTACACCATCGTACCATCGTAATAAACATAAATAACTTGACCTGCCGTTCTTATTTTAAAATCGTGCCACGCATCTACATCTACATTTAATGCTGCCAAATTATCAATTGTCACACTACCCGCACGTACATGAGCATACACCTGGCAACCGCCCATGAAATCTGCCCAAGCCCTATCTTTACTACCTTGTATGCCTATGCCAAGGTCCCAACACCACGCGCCGCCCGTAGCAGAAGGGTTTTGCAAACGTGCCGCAAACGAACAATTATTGGCACTTACGCCAAAATCATGTGCTAAATTCCACTCTGCCCATACATTCTGCCCTGTATTTGGTAGGTGTCCAATACCATTTGCAATGACGCTACAACGCGGATAATAAGGTGTTGGGTTGCTTCCATAGCCCTGTACATACCGCCCATCTATATAGGTATTGTGTACAAATATCGGATAAGAAAACTGCACCTGCCCGTTATCATAAATGGCGGCATACCAAACGCCCGCCACGTAATTATGCAAGACTGTACCACTACCTGTTATCGGTAAATTAGGCGTACCATCGCCAAAACTAAGGTAAGCCGTCGTGCTACCGTTCAATATTTCATAATTAAAAATGGTAGCAAGCGTAACACAACCCACGCTATCCGTTGCGGTAAGCGAATAAAAAGCCGTAACGCCAGGTGGAAATACACGCACAATAACCGAATCCACCGCACTACACAACGCGCCATTACTCGCCCTGCATTTTACCCAAAACGTACCTGCGGTATTAAACGTATAAGTCAGGTTTTGGCTTGCGCCTAACGACGTACTCGGATTGATATAATATTGATAGGTAGCAGCATTTGTTGCCGTTGCCGTAAACGTAACGCTCGTACCTATGTTTGTATTGGTATTGTTTGCCAAAAGGCTCAACGTAATTGGCGCAGGGCAGGGCGACATACAGCCCTGGCAAGCCAATAAACTACTACGCACACTCGTCAGAAAAAACTGCATACGGTCGTACTGACCCGCCGTGAAGCGGTTATAACACGAGAGGTCGCTATAATCCATATAGTCGTCGCCATAATCGGGCGTATCGGTGGTAAACGGATTGTTTGCGGAAGCGTCATCAGTATCTGTGCTGCAACTATTCGTGGGTGGCGCACAACTCGCAAAAGTCGTTTGGTCGGGTGGCGTATCGCAAACATGGTCGCCCTCTTGCAAGCAGTTTCCATTTGGGCAACCGCCTTCAAAAGTATGGTACAAACCCAAATAATGCCCTACTTCGTGCGCTGCTACGGCATCATTTTGTACACTATTACCAAAATAACCCGCTTCAATCAGCAAACCGTCCATATTCTGCCCGTGTGCCGAAGGAAAATAAGCATAACCCACTACACCGCTACCCATACTTTGGCTCGTAATTTCCTTGACTACCCAAATATTGAGGTAGCAGGTCGGTAGCCAGCGGTTGAGGTCTTTTACGGCAAGGTCTTCGGTTTCCATTGTCATATTTGTCAAGGGCGAAACATTGCGCGTGATGCCTGTTGTGGCATTACCCTGTGGGTCGCGTTGCGCCAAGCAAAACTGAATACGCGCATTACCATTTGCTTGAAATGCAGCATTGAGGTGTGTAATAGCGGTTTGTGCTTGCGCGTTGCTGATGTTTTCTGCTCCGTTATTGTGTATGATGTGTATGACAACGGGAATGGTGTAAACGGCGGTAGGTGAAAGGCTTTTTAGGTTTTGAAGGTTTTGAACGCTCATGACATTAGCATCTAATACGTTTTGCGCTTGACGCAATACCGCATTATTACGGTGCAGCACATCGGTAGCGCAACCGTGAAACACTTCTTCTGTCTTAGAAACAAGGTTAAAATCTTGTGCATACATCATATTTGGCAATAAAAAGCCAATGATTAGTACTATAAATTGTAAAAAATGTTTCATAGGTATAAAATGTCTAATATATTCAATGGGAATTAGCTTTGGGATACTATTTTATTTAAAATTACCGTTTTGCAGGCGTAACAAATTAACTAATCTCTAAAAAGGTATAGATTATGGTAAATAAAAACTCGTAGGTTGCCAAAACGCTACGAGTTTTTATTATTTTCTGTACTATTATGGTTTAAGAGCGTTGCGAGGTGCAAAGTTACAAATTATAAAAGAACTTGGCTCGTTTTTTTTGACGAATAACAGATAATTCAGTAAATATATTCAGTAACGCCTGTGGGAATCACTGATTCGGCGCAGCCAAAAGCGTTGCCACATTTCCTTATATCTTCACTACTTTTCGCGTTGCGTAATAAAAATAAGTAGCCGCAGGGCTGCCGTTTTCATTTTTTATCGTAATAAAAATACGGATATATCGGGTTGTTGGCTAA
>JBEEMU010000526.1:0-2639 GCA_041192485.1 Bacteroidota bacterium
TTGCGCGAGTTAATTCAACCGTTTTTGTAAATCAAACTTCTACAAATGGCGTTCTTTTTTCGCAAGAAAATACCGCAAATTTGAGCAAGATGCACCGTTTAGTGATTACAAATGAACAGGACTACATTGTTTCAAATCCGTTTATACTTAGTACCGAATTTTCAGTGTCTGACACCGATAAACCAGCGGAAATAGCCGTACTTTCTGTCGCAGAACCTATTACTATTTTCCCATTGATTGAAGAATAATTTAATTTTTTAAATAAAGAAATATAAAAACTCCCTCCATTTTCTTATCACAAGCAAACAACTAATTTCGAGTGCAACTCTCCCTTACTTCTCTTCGCAACCACTAAAACACACTAATGTCGCATATTGCTTTTGGCAGTATGCGATGTTTTTTTTGCAGAGTCGCACATTGCTTTTGGCAGTATGCGATGTTTTTTTTGCAGAGTCGCATATTGCTTTTGGCAGTATGCGATGTTTTTTTTGCAACAAATAATTTCAATTGTCTTACTAATGTAAAAAATATTGTAGGTTTTTTTGATTTTATTCGGAATTAAAGTTTGTAAAAATAAATTTATCGTCATTGATATTCTGATTTTTAATTTTTATTTAAAATGACATTTGTTTGGCATAGATTTTGAATTTCTAATATGAAAGCGGTTTCCAAAAGTTAGTAACCTGTTTTTGAAACATTCCTTCTTACTATAAAACAACTTTTATTTTTGCTGATGAAAAAAATCATTACACACGGTTTAGCTTTAAGCCTCCCTCTCTTTGCGTTTAGTAGCTTGTATGCACAAAGCACTTTATTTACAACGCTTGTAACACAACAATTTTCTGCCGTTCGACCAGCAAGCCAAAAAGTCAATCGGGCGGCGGTGATACACGAAGATTTGATACGGCCACAATCGCCTATCGATACGGTACAAGCCGTCGGCAGTGCGCATCGTATCGTTGTTCGAATTGGCAATGAAACCATCGAAAGCAACGTATTTGTGGTTAGCCACGAATTTAACACGACTGGGCGCAACAATGAATTGCCCCTCGCAACCTTCGAGCGCGAACATTCGCACTTAGTGTTAAGCACCGAAGATTAAAAAAGCAAGGAAGGAGAGCTTGATAATTGCCTTTTTATACTCAAATCGCCTTTTTTTAATAAAAGTGAAAAATAAGACCCTCGTTTTTGCAAAAAGCGAGGGTCTTATTTTTATAAATTATAATATTTGTAAAAGAATTTTATTTTTTTATTTTTAAAATAACCAAATAAAAAATGGTAAAAAATAATTACAATAAAAAAGATACTGTCTGCGCAAAATTTCGCTACATTTGCAGCCTAATTCGAGCATATTGAAAAAAATGAGCGAAAAAACAAACCTTATAGCTAAATAATCGTATTATTTTATGACAGAATTTGGTATTAAAAACCCAAAAATAACGCCTCGCAAATTGGGGCTTACAGGCATTCGCAATTGCTACTGGAACTTGCCTATACCCGAACTGGTAGAACATACCATCAAATTGGGGCAAGGCCAGCTAACCGATACGGGGGCATTATTTGTGACAACAGGCGAGTTTACAGGGCGTTCGCCCGAAGATAAATTTACGGTAGAAGACGACCTCACTCGCGAAAGCGTGGATTGGAACAAAATCAACCAGAAATTTCCTATCGAAAAGTTTGACGCTTTATACGGCAAAGTATTGGCTTCGCTCAAACACAAAGATGTCTATATTTCAGATGTTTTTGCCTGCGCCGACCCCGAATATCGCCTCAATGTCCGCGTTATCACCGAAACGCCGTGGGCAAACTATTTCGCTCGCAATATGTTTATTCGCCCTGCAACGAATGAAATTGAAAAAATCGGGACGGGCTGGACGATTCTTTGCGTGCCGAGTTTCTTGGCAGAAGCCGCCGTTGATGGCACTCGTCAGCATAATTTTTCGATTATCGATTTTAGTAAAAAGCGCATCTTAATTGGCGGTTCGGGCTATACGGGCGAAATCAAAAAAGGCATTTTTACGGTTTTAAACTGGGTGTTGCCCCACCAAAAAAACGTGCTTTCGATGCACTGTTCGGCCAATGTAGGGCGCGATAAAAAAGATACAGCTATTTTCTTTGGACTGTCGGGAACGGGTAAAACAACTCTTTCGGCCGACCCGCTACGCGACCTTATCGGCGACGACGAGCATGGCTGGTCAGACAAAGGCGTATTCAATTTTGAAGGCGGCTGCTATGCAAAAACCATTAATTTGACACGGGCGCAAGAACCCGAAATTTATGATGCTATTAAGCACGGCGCGATTGTAGAAAATATCGTTTTTGAAAAAAATACGCGCAAAGTGGATTATAATGATGAAAGTCTGACACCGAATACTCGCGTTTCCTACCCCTTAGAGCATATTAATAATGCGTTGCAGCCATCGGTAGGCAGCCACCCTAAAAATATTTTCTTTTTGGCTTGCGACGCTTTCGGCATCTTACCGCCAATTTCGCGTTTAACGCCAGGGCAAGCTAAGTTTTTCTTTATAAACGGCTATACCGCTAAAATCGCAGGGACCGAGATAGGAATTAAAGAGCCAAAACCAACGTTTTCAGCCTGTTTCGGTGCGGCATTTTTACCCCTTCACCCCACAAAA
>JBEEMU010000527.1:0-7605 GCA_041192485.1 Bacteroidota bacterium
ACTTTCGCGCAAAGTTACGGACTTTATAGGAATATTTAATCGTTTTGCATAATCAAATAAATCGAGCGAACTCGGCGCAATATGCGGCGCAGCATCATTTACCATCGGAATATCGCCATTGCGGAAGGTCATTTTTTCTAACCAACCCAACATAATTCCCGCTTGCTGCGTCAGAAAGGAGAGTAGCTCTTGTTGCTGAAAACCGTTGTTTCTAACCAAATTAATACCATCTAATACTCTAAATAAAATATGCTGATGATACATTGTACTCCGTTCAAAATGGCCGCCATCGGGCAAAATTTCTTCCTCTAATTCGGCAATAACAATTTTTTTAGCTATTTTATAAAGGGCATCATTTTTGAAATAATAAGCTGCAAACAATAAGCCAAATCCGTCTTCTGCTAAATGGTTTCCTAGAATGTGGTACTCCAAATTATCGCTAAGAATAGCGGCTTGCGCCAAAAGAGAATCATTGATTTGAGCATCGTTAATTTGGTGTTTTGCTAAAAATTTCACCCAATACATGATGCGCAAAGCCGTAGGAAAAGGCTCTACGGCATCTTTTGCTACCCATAAATCGGCAATAAAAGAGCGTATTAAACGCACACCTTCGTCTTTTGAGAGGCTATCTTGTGCCAAATATTCAAAATAACAGAGGTTATAGACCCATAATTTGCCATAAGTTGCGCAATTCCAATCGATTTTTGATTTAAAATCGAAATTTTGATTTAAAAAAGTAAAATTATTGCCTTCAATCCACGTTTTATGTTGCGGAATACTGTCTTCTAATTTAAAATCAGTATTTATTTGACTTTTTACGCTTAAAACATATTTAAATTTAGTGATTTTTCGCCATTTTTTACGAAAAAAATAATACGCCCTATACTGAAATTGTATGGGGCGTAAGTGTTTTAAGGTGTGATAATAGGTTGCTATTTTTTTTAGCACGGTGTTAATTGTTTATTACGCATTTTTTATAGAGCTATTTCAAGATATATTAAACGCATTTAAATGATTGTGTGGCATTGTCATACGAAGCCGCTCTGCGAAAGGCTGCGTTTAAAAAATAGGGCTGCGTTTCAAAATCGCAACCTACCTAAACAGTTACCAAATGAGTCTTAAACTTTTACCCAGCCGCCCGTTTTAAACGATTCTACTGCGGCAATTGCGGCTTTTGAGGTATTCATTATCTCGTTAAACGGGATAGTAGCTGCGCCGCCGCTGCGCAAACGGGCGACAAATAACTCGAATTGTGTGTAATGCCCTTTGTCTTGACTGCTTGATGAACCCGAGCTTTTGAAGCCGTAGTAATGCGATTTGCGGAAATTGTCCATCACAATTGTTCGGTTTTGCGAGTATATTTCTACGCGCTCCTTCGAATACGATTTTGAGCCATTCGAGAAATAGTTTATAACGCCTTGCGAGCCGTTTTTATATTTTAACATAATGACTGCATTGTCTGTATTTTCTTGCGCGTCGGTTCCCAGACCGTTCATTATGACACTTTCTACCGTGCTGCCCGTTAAAAACGTAATTAAATCGATGTAGTGGCAAGCCTCGCCGATGATGCGTCCGCCGCCTGTGCGCATATCTTGCGTCCAGTGATTTGCTGGAATTTCGCCTGCGTTCATCGTTGCAATCACGTTGATTGGCGTGTTGCCCGAGCCAAGTTGTTTTTTCGCATCGACAATCAAGGGCGCAAAGCGGCGATTAAAGCCAACCGTCAGCGTTTTATTTGCTTGCTTGTAAGCCGCTTCCACGGCATCGAGTTCTTCGTAGGTGATGGCTAACGGTTTTTCTACAAAAACGTGTTTGCCGGCTTCCAAAGCCTCGATGACTTGTGCGGCGTGTTGCCCATGCCGCGTCGTGATAAGCACCGCGTCAACGTCGCTGTCAGTCAAAACATCTTTATAATTCGTGGTAGAATGGCCGATATTGTATTTTTTAGCGGCGGTTGTTCCCGAAAGTCCGGCTGCCGAAACGATGTATTTTATATCGGCTTTTATTTTTTGTAAATTCGGTAAAAGCGTCGATTTTGTAAAATTGCCTGCGCCTATAATCCCCAAAACACCTTTTTGTCCAGCAAAAGAGCGGTCGGCTACTTTCACGCTCGTTGCTGATGGCGAAATAGTACCCGAATAGCGCAAAATGGTGGCGATTGAGCGCGAGCCTGCCATATCGCCGTATATTTTTTGATAATCGGCAAGGTCAATTACTTCGGTAATGAGCGGTGCAACCTCGATTTGCTTTTTGGAAAGCGCGTTTAAAATGGCTTCAAAATTGCGTTTTTCCGTCCAACGGACATATCCTATCGGGTAATCCTGCCCTTTTTGTTCGTAAAGTTCGTCGTAGCGGCCAGGGCCATACGAGCAGGAAACTTGAAACGACAGCTCTTTTTCAAAGAAATCGGCGCGTGAAATATCCAACCCGATAACGCCAACTAAGACGATGCGCCCTTTTTTGCGTGACATTTGTGCGGCTTGCGCAATAACGTCGTTGCTTTTCGTAGAAGCCGTTATCAATACGCCATCTACGCCGACTTCGTTCGTCAAACTTTTGGCAATAGCCACCGGATTGCTTCCGTCGGCAATGCAATACGCTTTCACGCCTTTGGCCTTGGCTAACTCTACTTTTGAATTATCAAAATCGAAACCAATTACATTGCAGCCGTTCGCAAGGAGTAGCTCGGCAGAAATTAAGCCAATCAAACCCAAGCCGATGACGACAACGGTTTCGCCGAACGTGGGGTTTATCAAGCGAATACCCTGCAAACCAATCGCGCCGATGACGGTAAAACTCGCTTCGTCATACGAAACGCCTTCGGGTATTTTCGCCACTAAGTTTTGCGGAACGCAGACCATTTCGGCATGGTTTCCGTTGGAAATAACGCGGTCGCCCACTTTAAATTCGGAAACGCCGTCGCCAACCGCCATCACTTCGCCCGCATTGCAATAGCCAAGCGGCAAAGGTTCGCCAAGTTTGCGGAACACGGCTTCCATCGTTGGCATCAAGCCATCTGTTTTTATTTTGTCTAAAACCTGCTTTACCTTGTCGGGTTGTTGGCGCACCTTATTTATAAAGTTGGCTTTCCCAAATTCTACCAACATTCGCTCGGTGCCAAGCGAAACGAGCGAGCGGTGTGTGCGGATAAGAACGCTTCCACGCGATACTTGCGGGACCGGAACTTCCTCTAAAATAGTTGCGCCCGACGAAAGGTCTTGTATGATTTGTTTCATATTAACGATTAATTATTTTTTTAATTTTAAAAGATGTTCAACAATGCGTGGGGCAGTTTTGCCGTCCCAAAGTTCTGGAATACTGCCTTTCTTCCAATTGCCGTCAAAAAGCGTTTTTAAGGCTGGCGCAATGGCATCGGGATTTGTTCCTACGAGTTCGTTGGTGCCGATTGTAACGGTTTCGGGGCGTTCCGTATTGTCGCGAAGCGTCAAACAAGGCACGCTCATGACCGTTGTTTCTTCGGTAATACCGCCGCTATCGGTGATAACCGCTTTTGCGTGTTCTACCAAATAGTTAAACTCTAAGTAGCCGAGCGGCTCTACGGTAATCAAATTGCTGGCTTCGATGCCCAAATCTTTGAAAATTTTGGCAGTACGCGGGTGAACGGGGAAAATAACGGGCAATCCATGTGTATTATCGGTTATTTCGGAGATTAGCTTACGCAATTTCTCTGCTTGGTCCACATTTGCAGGGCGATGCAGCGTCATTACAAGGTAAGATTGCGGCGACAAATTGAGTTCGTGCCAAACTGGGGGCGGCGTAAAGCGGCGGCGTTGCGTAAGCAAGGTATCAATCATGGTGTTGCCCACAAAGAAAATGCTGCTTTCGGGGTTGCCTGCTTTGCGCAAATTCGCGTTTGCCACTTCCGATGTGGTAAAAAAGTAATCCGTGATACTGTCTGTCACCATGCGATTTATCTCTTCGGGCATCGTAATATCGCCCGATCGAATGCCGGCTTCAACGTGCGCCACTTTGATACACAATTTTTTCGCAGCAATACTGCAAGCCATCGTAGAAGTCACGTCGCCTACTACTAAGCATAAATCCGACGGATTTTCTAACAATACTTTTTCATAACCAACCATGATATTGGCTGTTTGCTCGGCTTGTGTGCCGCCGCCTGCGCCTAAGTTGAGGTCGGGCATCGGAATGCCGAGTTGCTCAAAAAAGTCGCCGCTCATGTTTTTATCGTAGTGTTGCCCCGTGTGAATTAGGCGGTAATTGATGTTTTCGCCGCGCTGTTTCGCGGCTTTGATAGCGGCAATAATCGGCGCAACTTTCATAAAATTGGGACGTGCGCCCGCTATGATGTCAATAAGCATAGTTGAAAATAAATGGTTTTAAAGTAAGAGGCGAGAGCTTATGATGATATATGATGATGATATATGATGTAGGTTTTCCTTACCGTTCTTTTATCAATTTTGCGGGAACGCCGCCGACAATGGTGAAGGGCGCAACGTCTTTTGTGACGACGCTGCCTGCGGCAACAACGGCTCCTTCGCCGATAGTAACGCCTGCGGTAATCACACAATTTGCGCCTATCCAAGCGTCGTTTTCTATTCGAATTGGTTTTTTATCGTGTCCCGAACCGAAAATGCGCCCCCTATTCGGCGGAATGACATGGTTGGCCGAAACTATTTGTGTGCGATAGCCTATCAAGGTGCGGTCGCCGATATACACGCTGCCCGCCGTGGTGATAATAACGCCGAACGCCAAATCAACATCGTCGCCTAAGGTGATATTAAACAATGGGTTTATCATAATTCCGGGATAAAATACCACCCGTTTGCCTATTTTTGCTCCTTGCAAACGCATATAAATAGACTTTAACCAATTGAAAAAGCGGTGACGCGGCATCGAGAAAACAAGAGCCGAAAGCCATTCGTAGGTGCTTACCAAAAAGTATTTCATAATGTTTGTCTAATTTAAAATGATGTCTAATATTTTTTGTGTGCGCTGCTGCGGGTCGGGCAAATACTGCAATAGTTTTTTGCCTTCTTGTATCAATTGGTAACGAGCGGCATTATCTTTTGCAATAGCTGCCATTTTTTGCGCAGTTTCGGCGGCATGATGCGGCTCTACATAAACTGCGCTGTTTAGGCAGGCGGCTCGCGCAAAATCCCTATCCGATGATATAATGGCAACGCCTGCTTTCCAGGCTTCCATATAGTTATTGCTAAAACTTTCTAAATCGCTTAAAATGGTCAAAAAATCGGTGTTTTCATAAAAAGTGCCGATTTGCGAAGGGTGAACCGTGCCTTTGAAAACAAAGTGTTTTTCTACGATTGCCCCATCGAAAGCAACAGAATGTGGCAAAGCCCTAAACTGTTCGAGGGTGGTGGTAATCGTAAGTTTGAAATCTGGTAATAGTTTGCTCAAATGCTGTGCAATTTCGATGAGTCGCCACACATTTTTATGCGGAAGCGTTCCGCTAAGTATTAAAAACTGCGGGCAAGAGCTGTCTATCATCTTCTTACCTTGCCCTTCCGTGACAAAAAGAGAAGGGGCAGGCTCAATAATTTTTATATCGGTAGAGGCTCTATGGAGCGCGTCCGACAAGCGTTTCTGCATCACAGGTGTTTCCGCAATGATGACATCGGCTTTTTTTAACCTGTTTTTACGCGCAAAATTGACGGCTTTTTGCTTCATTTTGGCCTTAAACGGCAGATGTTCCCAAAAAGGGCTGTCGTCATAACAGATAATTGGGTAAGCAACACTAACAATAGATTTTATATGTGCGGGGTGTGGCAAACCTGGCCCGAAAAAGGTGAATATTTTTTTTATTGCATATTTCTCATAAATACGCGGCAGCTCGAAGCGTTCGAAACGCAGGCGAGGCAATACCTTGCTGGTAGGCGCGGTAATGATTTCGAAGGCGGTGAACTGTGTGTCTATCTGCGCTAAGGGGCCGATGTCGGGTTTTAAGATGACAAAGTTTTGTTGAGGCAATTTGCTCAATACCGTTAAAAAATTATATGCTAACTGGCAGCCGCCGCCCGACTTTAAGGGGCTAAGGTCTATTAGGATTTTATCCATTTTTATTTTGTGGGTTTAAAAAACAGGTATTTTGTATAGTGCTTTTTCGCAACTATTTGCCTTTCAAGGCTTTATAGCTTTGTGTTTGCTTATCGTAATAAAAAAGAACGCCCGATTGATTGACGGTAACTGTATAGTTTGCCTGCCCATTTATTGTAAATGCTTTGTTGTCGATGGGGTTTAATACACGCAGCGTGACGGTGCTTTGATTTTGGCTTCGTATGAAATAAGCGTTTGTATAAATATCGTTATTGCCGCTTTGATGCGTAAAAGTAAGGATTGTTTTCGGTACAGTCACCTCCACAAGATGGCTCGGTGCAGCCACATTCATGGGCGTTTTATCGGCTATAAATGCAGGGTTGATTTTCGCGGTACGCGCAAGTTTCACAGGCATTTTTGCATTTTGCGTTTCAATTTCATTCGTTGTCACTTCTTTTTCTTGAATATTAATGTTCGTCAAGCCTTTATCAACAATAGAAACATTGTATTTTTGAAGTTTCTTTTTCCTGATGTCGTACCTGTTTTCATACAACGTTATATCGCTCGACGATTGCTTATGCAAGGCGGCGATACACAAACCTGCGTGGGCAAAAAACGACGCGCAACGATTTTTTGTATCCATTTCTTGATAGACATTTTGCCCATTATCACTAAAATCGTTGCCTGCAATCGTCAAATTTTTGCTGCCATGTATGATAATCCCAGAAGCGGTATTGCGGCGCGAAGTATTTGCGGCAACTAACGCATTATTACATTCATAAAGCGTGATGCCCATATCGCCCGAAAAAAGCGTCGTATTATTAAACAAAATCAAGCCATCGGTGTTCTGATGCACCGAAATTTGGTCGGCAGTTCCCTCTTTGTCTATGTTGCAGTTTTTCCCGCCGCAATCCATTCCGCAGCGTGCATATTCTATTGGGATAGAATCGCGCCCCGATAGGCGATACAAGCCCAGCACCAAATTGTTCGCAATAACGACGTTTTTATAGGGAGCGTCGTTTTTAATATCCACGCCATCTTGTTTTTTCGCCCCTTCGGTGCCCAAATGAATTGGGTAAGAATGGGTTGGTTTGTCAAAAAAATTAGTTGTAATCGTAATATTGGTATTCACCTGCGGGTCTTGTGTGCCGTCGAGCATCGTGGGATCTCTGTTCGAAAATAGCAAACAGCCGCCCGTATTATTTAAAAACTGGTTGTGCGACACCGTTGCATTGCGCGTTCCGACCAATCGAATACCCGAAATAGAGCCATCGAACACCGAATTTGTGATGGTTTCGCTATTGCGCGAAGAAAGAATGGCGTTGAAACTTGCGCCAAATTTGCAGTTTTTCACCGCAACTCGTCGCGCTTTCCACCGCAAGGTGCTGCTATTTGAAAAATTAAGTGCGGTAAAATTCTTGGCTAATTGTTTTCCTGTCAAGCTGAAATTGAGGTTTTCTATACTGAAATTATCATATTCATAGGCATAACCCAAGAAAAAGCCGTTGTTTTGCGTAGCACTGCTTTCAAAACTTGGCCGCGTTCCGTTGGCGAGCGTATCGCCTACAATTC
>JBEEMU010000528.1:0-6387 GCA_041192485.1 Bacteroidota bacterium
GACCCGAAGCGGCGTTAAATTTTTCGTACAACGCGCTGCGTTGAACTCAAAATTTGCCTTGCTTCGTGCCAAAATCCTTCGCAAAACCTGCCCAAGTTATCATTTACACGTTCCTTACTTAAAAAGCCCATTCTTTCGGGTTTTCGCGCCAAGCATTTAGCGTATCCAAGGTGTCGGCTTGAATATAGCCAATTTTCACGGCTTGCTCCAGCAAGGCAGCGTAGCCGCAAAGCGTGAGCAGCGGGCATTCTGCTTCCGCAAAACGAGCGGTTGCCACAGGAAATTCATAGCTAAAAATAGCTAAAACGCCAGCTACCGAACAGCCGCGTGTGCGCAATACCTCTACGGCTTCGAGACTGCTTCCGCCCGTAGAAATAAGGTCTTCGACGACCAAAACACGCTCATTGCCGCGCAAATCGCCCTCTATGCGATTACTTAATCCATGGCTTTTAGGCTTATCGCGCACATAAATAAACGGCAAATCAAGTGCGTCGGCAATGAGTGCGCCCCAAGGAATACCCGCCGTGGCAACGCCTGCAACCATATTAAAGGGCTGCATTTTTTTGGCAGCAGCCACAAATTCGTCGCGAATAAGCGAGCGAGTAGGCGGAAAAGAGAGCGCCTTGCGATTGTCGCAATAAATAGGAGATAGCATACCCGAAGCCCAAGTAAACGGGTGGTTCGGACTCAACTTGATAGCATTGATGCTTAAAAGGTGTTGTGCGATTGACGACATTTTATGTATGATGTAAGCGCCCGCAGCAAAATAAACATGGTTATTATTTCCGAGAGCGCCCTATTTAACAGGGTTTAATGTAGCGATTACTTATACACTACTACTTCTGAAGTTAGATGATACGATAAATTATTTACGGAACTATCAATTAGTTGGCTAAAATAGTTTTGCTACAAAAATTTAGACATTCGCCCCAAAAACCACGCAAAGGTAGCACAAAAATACTTATTACCACCAAAAACTTACTGGCTTTTTAGATACATTCGATATAAATTATTTTTAAAAAATTAAAAAAACCTTATCTTTGCAGTTCCATATTTAAAACGCTTCCTATTCGTTTAAATTTCTTACTATTCAAAGACAACGACTATCGACATTTTTAAAATAGGCTTTCTTGCAGTCACCCTTTGGGACATTCTGGATATTCTCATCGTGGGCTACATCCTGTATCACCTTTTGAGGCTGATACGCGGCAGCATTGCGTTCAATATTCTGATAAGTATTACGCTGCTGTATGGTCTGTGGTGGCTTGTTGCCTTTTTAAAAATGGAAGCCCTTTCGCTGATACTTGGGCAGTTTGCGCGACTTGGTGTTATTGCGGTTTTGATTGTTTTCCAGCCCGAAATCCGCCGCTTTTTGCTTCTACTTGGCAAAACACTCAATCAACGCTATTACAGTTTAACCGAAGTCTTTCGCCGCGACTTGTCGCTCGATGCCGATGCCGAAGAGATGATACGCCAATTATTGCGAGCTTTGCCCGTTTTAGCGGCTTCGCATACTGGGGCACTCATTGTTTTCACTAAAAACCCCGATTTACAAGTGTTCAATCAGTCGGGAGTTCGCTTGAACGCCCGCCTGACTTCCCAGCTTTTAGAGAGCCTTTTTAATAAAGAAAGCCCGCTACACGACGGTGCGGTTGTAATAGCCGATAGCGAAATTCATTGCGCAAGCTGCGTTTTGCCTGTTAGCGAAAGCCACGACCTGCCCGAAGGCGTAGGTACCCGACACCGCGCCGCTGTAGGCATTACCGAAGGAACAGATATGTTTGCTATTGTCGTTTCTGAAGAAACAGGGCGTATCAGTTATGCTCGCGACGGTATGCTCACGACCGATGTATCGCCCGAACGCATCAGTAAAGTCTTGCGAATTATCCTTGAAACAGGACTGTGATTTTTTGGCTTGCAATACTCAATTTGTTCGTTATTTGAGTATATAGCCGTACAAATTCCAATTATTTTGTACCTTTGCGGAAAATAATTTAATCTTCATTTCAGCCAAATTTTCAATGCAAAAAATCTACTTTTCTTCTACAATCTTTTCTTCTACAATCTTTTCTTCTACACTTCTGCTGTTTTTTAGCAGCTTCTCCTCGCTTTACTGCAGCAACCTGCCACCTTTAAAGCCAATAATCGCCCACGACGCCCCGCTCGGCGACCCCAAAATTCCGACCATTGCCCCCAAGCAAGCCAAAGATTATATGGGTAAAAAAGTTGCGGTAGAGGGTTTAATAGTCAATACTTTTTATGCAGATTTTGCAGACGGACAGCCTACGTTTCTAAATTTAGACCAGCCATTCCCAAAGAATCCGATGAGTATTGTTATATTTGAAACCGATGTTAAAAAAATGTCATTTAATAGTCTTGCCTATCAAAATAAACGGGTTGTCATCACTGGCATCGTTGAATCTTATACAGATGAGTATAAGATTACTCGTCCTCAAATCAAAATCACCGATATTTCACAAATCGCTATCAAAAACTAAGTGGCAAATTTAGGCCATTTTGACCAGTCTGTTCTATAAAAGCCCACGCCCTTCTGTGACCTATCTTGAAAATCCGTGTTCCTATATTCTGCAAAGGTAAGACCTTCTCCAATTAAAAATTCTCTTATTTTTTTGTCAAGCCTACCGAGGCAATATCAGCCAACGAACACGAACCTGCCAAGAACGAAGAACCAAGCCCACGAAACATCAAATAACCAAATAAAAATTCGTTATCAAGCCAAATAATCTTTCTTTACCAAATAAAAGAAGTAGGAAAAAGGTATATTTAAATAAAATTTTGATATTTTTTAAATATTTTTTAAAAAAAAGAATGATTTATCGAAAACAAAGCCGTACCTTTGCGCCAAAATTAGGCAGGCGCTTAACACCTATTATAAATAGGCATGATAATAAACCAATAATAAATTTATGGCAAACATAGGTCAAATCAAACAAATCATCGGTGCGGTTATCGATGTACGCTTTGAAAGTGGTGGCAAACTACCACAAATCAATAACGCCCTTACGGTAAAACGTCAAGACGGAACAACGCTCGTTTTGGAATGTCAGCGTCACTTAGGCGAAGACAGTGTGCGCACGGTCGCCATGGAATCAACGGACGGCTTGATGCGCGGCATGGAAGTATTCGACACAGGCGGCCCTATTTCGGTGCCAGTCGGCGAAGTTATTCGCGGTCGATTGTTTAATGTAATCGGCGAAGCTATCGATGGCATTGGAACGGTTGTTTCGCAAGGCGAACGCTACCCTATCCACAATAAACCGCCTTTATATGAAAATTTGGCGACGGATACCGAAGTGCTTTATACGGGTATCAAAGTCATCGACCTTATCGAACCGTATGCAAAAGGCGGTAAAATCGGGTTATTCGGCGGCGCAGGCGTGGGTAAAACCGTACTCATCATGGAGCTTATCAATAATATCGCCAAAGGATACGACGGTATGTCGGTTTTCGCAGGCGTAGGTGAGCGTACCCGCGAAGGAAACGACCTTTTGCGCGAAATGATAGAGTCTAACGTAATTAAATATGGCGACGAGTTCAAACACAGCATGGAAAACGGCGGCTGGGACTTGTCGAAAGTAGATAAAGTAGCCCTTCAAAGCTCGCAAGCAACCCTCGTGTTCGGTCAGATGAACGAGCCTCCTGGTGCGCGTGCGCGTGTAGCTCTAACAGGCCTGACCATCGCCGAATACTTCCGCGACGGCGACAAAAACGACCCTTCGGGCGGACGCGACATCTTGTTCTTCGTCGATAATATCTTCCGCTTCACCCAAGCAGGTTCCGAAGTATCAGCCCTTTTAGGTCGTATGCCTTCGGCGGTAGGCTATCAGCCAACTTTGGCAACCGAAATGGGTTTGATGCAAGAGCGCATCACGTCCACAAAACGCGGCTCAATCACGTCGGTTCAAGCGGTTTATGTACCTGCCGATGACTTGACAGACCCTGCTCCAGCAACCACCTTTGCGCACTTAGATGCAACAACGGTATTAAATCGTAAAATCGCCGAGTTGGGCATTTATCCAGCAGTAGATCCATTAGACTCTACGTCGCGTATCTTAGACCCGAAAATCTTAGGCGAAGAGCATTACAATTGTGCGCAAAACGTGAAGCTAATTTTGCAACGCTACAAAGAACTGCAAGACATCATCGCTATCCTGGGTATGGAAGAGTTGAGCGAAGAAGACAAATTGTCGGTAAGCCGCGCCCGCCGTGTGCAGCGTTTCCTATCGCAACCATTCCACGTTGCTGAACAATTTACAGGTTTGGCAGGCGTATTGGTACCGATAGAGGAAACCATACGCGGCTTCAACGAAATACTGGCAGGTAAACACGACCATTTGCCAGAAGCTGCCTTCAACTTGGTAGGAAGCATCGACGATGCAGTCATCAAAGGTAAAAAAATCATGGACGAAGCAAACGCTTAATCCTTATTACGCATAATACGCTTAAATTAAACCGCCACTTTGCACCATTTGTGCAGAGTGGCGGTTTTTTAGTTAGGATTGATATAAATAACGATTGCTAATCTATTTTCAAAAAAAAACACGCGAAATACATACCATTTAAATATAATATCCTATCTTTGCCCAAACTAACATTGTTAACCAAAGCAACAACCGATGACAAAAATTCTTACCACCGTTATCTTACTCATGCTCCTGCATTTCGGCAACAACACTTCGTTGCTTGCGCAATGCTCTGCCACGCAAACGCAGATTATCATTCAAATTTTCCCTGACACCTATCCGCAAGAAACTTCGTGGGTTTTGGCGACGAACGGAGGAACCCCTTTGGCTTCGCACACCTTAACAACAGGGCAAACTGCGCCCGTAATTGATACGGTTTGCCTACCCCAAAATACTTGTATCCGCTTCACCATTCTCGATACTTATGGCGACGGTATTTGCTGTGCGTTTGGCAACGGGCATTACTATGTCATCGCAGGAACCGATACTTTGCGAAGCGGTGGCTCGTTTCAACGTAGCGAAGTAACCTATATCGGCTGCAATAGCCCAGGCGCTAACTGCGTGAATGGGCTACCCGTTGCGGCAAGCAGTATCCCGATTACTGCCCCACATACCGATATGTGGTATAAATTCGTGGCCGACAGCACAGGCAATTACACCCTAAGCACTTGCAACTTAAACACTTGCAATACGCGCCTTTGGATATATGATTACTGCCTGGGTTTGGCAGCTGATACGACCAATCAAGGCACTTATGCGTTTAACGACAATGCTTGCAATAGCAATACCGCCGAAATTCGCACCTATATGGTGGCGGGCAACACCTATTATATTCGAGTGGGCGAAACGGGCAGCCTTTGCAATGGCGGTTCGGTGGTTTGGACCTTGCTATTCAATGGCCCCATTGTCGGGTGTACCGACCCGAATGCCTGCACGTTCAACCCTTTGGCAACGGTCAGCGATACAGCGGCTTGTTTGCCAATCGGCGACCCGAATTGTCCGCCAATGCCCGACTTGAAGGTCTTGCAACCACAAATTGTGAACACGCTGCATCTAGAATATGTAAATAATGCCGACCAGTGTTTGGTGGGCGAGGGTTGTATGGCAGGCTACGGGCAACGCGAATTGCTGCGCTTTGATACCCATATCGAGAATATTGGCGGAGCCGATTTCTATCTCGGACAGCCGCCAGCGAACGCAAGTCTGCAAAACGACCAATGGCGTTGGGACTTATGCCACAATCACTGGCATTATGAAGGCTATGCCGAATATGTGTTTTTCGACCAAAACAATCAGCAAATACCCGTCGGGCGGAAAAATGGCTTTTGCGTCATGGATTTGGATTGCGCAACACAGGGCGGTATTGGCAAATACAATTGCAGTAATCAAGGTATTACCAAACAATGCGGCGATATATATGCCAGCTATTTACAATGCCAATGGGTGGACATTACCGCTATTCAACCCGGTTCCTATAAATTTATTGTGCGTGTAAACTGGCAGCAAGACCGCGACATTACAGGGCGGCGCGAAAGCGATTACCACAATAACTGGGCGCAAGTTTGCTTGAACATTACCCGCGATTCGGTCGGCAAAGCGCATTTTACCGTCGACCCGAACTGCCCGAATTACACCGATTGTATGGGCGAAGCCTTCGGCAGTGCCGTACCCGATTGCGACGGCGTTTGCAACGGAACGCGCAAAAAAGGCGACATCAATAGCGATGGAAACCGCAATATCAGCGATTTGAACTGGTATTTGCACCAAGCCTTAAACACGACGGCTCCCGCTACGAACTGCACCGACCTCAGCGGCGACGGCGCATTCGACCTCACCGATGCAGGTAATTTGATAGACTGTATTTTGCACCCACAAGGCGGTATTGCCCCTGGACATTCGCACA